>CALXPX010000035.1 GCA_944390305.1 uncultured Clostridia bacterium | reverse complement strand
TACTTATAATCTATTTCTGAATTAGTAGAATTATTATTTGTGTAAATTATACTTAAAATTACTATTATAAAAATTAAAATAAGTGCTATTACTATGTTTTTTAATTTATTTTTCATTTAGTACCTCTTATAAAATCTTTTTTCTATAATATATCATATCCTCTAAAAAATAACTATCTTTTTTATAAAATTTAATCTAAAAACACCAATTATATCTATCTTCTATTATAAATTTTTATATGTTCAACTGTATGTATTCAGTCATGCGAAAAATTGCTATGTCCACCTTCCCATGGTCTTTTAAATGCATAACCTACTGGTATTGGTCCACCGAAGGCATATCTTTGACTATTCCAAGCTTGCATACATCTTTTTTCTGTCCACAAAGTCTGACTTTTGCTAGAACCTCTAAATTCTCTTACTGTTAGAGTTCTATTTGTATTATATGGCATAGCCTCTTGCTCTCCTCTATAATATGTTTCCATTCTATTTGTATCATTATTATATACTTTAATTTTCGCCATAGTTCCCTCCATACCATATCATATGTTGTGTTTTAGTTAATTGTTACTCTTTGCTTCTTTACAAACTATGTTTTTTTATATATAATTTCAATAATATTTTAGAAAATTTTTTTGGGGGAAATATGAAAAGAAATTGGATTACTTGGATTTGGATTATTATTATATTTTTATTCTTTTTTTGGGAAAATTTTTCATTTTTGTTTGAAGATATGAATTTAAATCCTTTTGACTATGCTAGAATAACTAATGTTGATTATAAAGCTATTTTAGTAGACGAACCTTCTAGCAGAGGAAAAATAGTTGTTAAAGAAAGAGTTACTTTTGATATCCACGCAGCATCTAAAAATAATCTTTTTTGGGAATTATGGAGAGATTTACCTGAAAGCTATATAGATGGTGTTAAAGTTGATTATAAAGTAAATTCCGTAAAGCAAATTCTTGATGATGGAACTGAGATTACATATGAAGAAAGCTCTAAATTATATTGGGATGATTCTGATTATACTTCTAAAAGATATGGTCCAGGAAAATGGTATCATAGTGAAGGTCCTTATAATGAATCTGCTAGAAGATATGAATGTGTATTTTTCTATGTTGATGGATTATATAGAGAAAATGTAACTTTTGAAATTGAATATGAGATGAATAATGCGGCTTTACGATATGGAGATTGTTCAGAATTATACTTGTCTTTTTATTCTGAAGATTCGATAAAATATTTGAATTCTTTTAAAGGACAAATATTAATTCCAAATAAAGATATGCCAAGTAAGAATAATTATGAAGTTCATACATATGGTACAAATTCATATGACTTTCCTTATGAAGAATCTGATACACTAAATCCTGGTTTTCATACGCTTTTAATTAACTTAGATAAATCTAACTTAAAATTTAAGCCATATAATGAGTACTTAGAACTTTCACTAGTTTCTTATGGAAGTGACAGTCATATTTTTACAGATTATGCATCTTATAATGATTATTATAGTGATCCTGTTTTAGATGAATTAAGGCAGGAACAAGTCAAATATGATAGTACATATGAAAATTATAAAAATGTTAAAACAGTTACACTTGTTATACTTTTAGTAGGTTCTGTTTTAGTATTAATATATACATTTACCAAAGATAAAAGATTAAGAAAGAAACATGTCTTTTATAAGCCTTTAATGCAAATAAAATACTTTAGAGAGATTCCTAGTAATCTTGATCCAATATTTGCTTCTAAGTTAGTATTTTGCAAAGACAGAAAAAAATCTAGAAAACATGATTCAGATGGTTATTCTTCTGTAATGCTTAGTTTAGTTAGAAAAGGTTATATTGAACTTACAAGAATCGACCCATCTAAAGGTTGGACTTCTAATAATGTTAAAATTATTGTGAAATATAAGCCTTCATCTATTTTAAATAATATGCCTGATTCAAATGCACCTATAACCCCAACTTTAGAAAGCTTAACTTCAAATGAAGCAAGTTACTTTAATTTAATTGTGAGACATTCTGGCGGAAATGAAATATCTATGTCGTTATTTCAATCACGTGTTTCTGCAGATTATGAGAATACTAATTCTTTTGTTAGAGGCATCGATCGCTCTATTGTTAATATAGGTACATTGCAAGGATATTTTCAAAAGGCAGATTATGATGAACCAAGAAAAAAGACAAATTCATTATCTAATGTATTTTTAGTTATTGGAATTTTACTTGTAACATTAGTGAATTTTATATCATATCACACTCATTTAGATTTAGCTTTTGGTGGATTTACTATTTTAGGTATTACATTTGTAATAAGTGCACTTTACCTTAAGAAATTATCTAAGAACTATGTTTTACTTACTCAATTTGGTGAAGATGAATATGCTAAATGGAAGGGATTATATGATTTCTTGAATAGTGAAACTCTTATGAGCGAGCGTACAGTAGTAGAATTACCTTTATGGGAAGAATATCTAGTTTATGCGACTGCATTTGGCATTTCTGAAAAAGTTATTGCTGCATTAAAAGTCAGATGTCCTGATTATCAAATGAGTCCTATATTAAGTAACCCTTATTATAGTTCAGTTCATTTTCATCATTATGGCCATTCTTTTAGATCTGCTGTTCATACAGCTTCTCATACTTCTTATAGTGCAGGATATGGCGGTCATGGCGGATACGGCGGCGGTGGCCGTGGAGGCGGAGGAGGCCGGAGGAGGTCATTAAGCCTTAGGTCATACATGTAATAAAAGGAATGATTTTAAATTCATTCCTTTTTATTATTTCTTATATTTTATGCTTTATTATGTAAGAAAAAAATCTTTAGATTGTAAATTTTCAAAATTAATTCTTAAGTGTTTTTCTAAAATTCTTTTGTCAAATGTTTTATATATTGTTTTTGAAATATATTTTTCAGCAGTTTTTAAAATATATTTATATTCTTTAATATCGTCTGGAAAATAAATCCCTCCTTTGTCTTTATTTTTTATCATCCAACATATTGCAGCTAAAGCGGACATTGCAACTGGTGTAATTGTAGGAGTTTGCCAATATGAATCTTTTCTATTTTTATAAAGATAAGATAGTTCTATTCTATTCCCAACCCATACAGGGTTAAATTTTTCTCCCATAATAAGTACACCTACATATTCTGTGCCAGAATTTATTTTCTCTTTATATATTATTTCTGCATTTTTAGGATATATATGTCCTCTTATAATAGTCTTTCCATCTTTGTTTTCACAATCCTTAGGCTTGTTTGGATCTGAATTTGGATATTCATTTACTTTAGAGTCTTTAATATATTTTCTTGCAAATTCACATGGAGAATATAAAAACATAACTGATGGACGATAGATTACCTTCCCATCTTCTTTTACTTCTAAACTTTTAGCTATTGTAATTGTCTCTTCATGTGGCACTAAAAATCCTTCAAATTCTCCATTTGGATAGTATGTATGGCACATTGTATCTGCTGCCAGATTTTTTAATTCTATAAACCCATTTTTTAAGTCTATAATTTTGCATTTGTCTTCGAAATCTATTTTTTCATGTGTTCCTATATTTATTGTTGCTTCACTTAGCATTTCGAAGAAAAATGAATCTATACACCATGTATTATATAAAGTTTCTTCTACGTAATTATCTTTTACTTTTTGTAAATCAATATCATTTACATGAATCATTTTTATTTCTAAGGATCTGGCTGCTTCATTAAACTTATTATTTTTTATTAAGTTTTTAAGATTTTTGTTTTTTTTATATTGAGTATTTATAATATATTCAATACCTGCTTTTACAAAAAGAGAAACTAGTCCTGGATTATTACCATGTTGTAAAACTATTGGATATTTATTAGTTTGACTATTGTTAGAGTATTTTTCTTTAATTTTATTTTTTATTAAATTTTCATTTAATATATTATACCAGTTTTCAGGCCAATCCGCTTCTCCAGTATTAATATACATAATATTTTTTTCAGCACACCAGTTACATATATCTTTTGTTCCTACTGTGTCACAAAAATCTATAAGCAGATCTCCCGAATTTAAATATTTATTAAATATCTCTTTAAAATTATCCTTTGTAACTTCTGCTTCAACAAAATTAGCAACCATTCCACCTAAATCAATAAATGATTCTAATTCACCTTTGTTCATTGTTATAACATAATATTTGTTTTCATCAAATTTTATTTCTTTATGAACTTTTTCATAAAAACTTTTTCCTACTGCTCCAAACCCAAATTGAACTATCCTTCCGTCAAATTTTATCATATATTTCTCCTTTAATGCTTTAATCTATATTTCTTTATCTTTTACCTTTTTTATTTTAATTATCTTAGGTTCTTCATACCCATCGGTAAATAAAACTTTTATTCCTCTTTTTTGAAATTTATATAAAATTTTACTTAAATCTCTTTGTATCTTTT
This sequence comes from uncultured Clostridia bacterium, assembly GCA_944390305.1. Classification (GTDB taxonomy): domain Bacteria; phylum Bacillota; class Clostridia; order TANB77; family CAG-508; genus CAG-793. The sequence continues at coordinate 7,628 of CALXPX010000035.1, read as the reverse complement.
CTGCTCTTACTATAATTTTACTTATATCATTTTTCAATAAGTATTCTGCTGTCGGCATATCTTGTGGATAAATGTCCCAACTATTATCAAAAATAGAAACATCCATTTTATATCTATTTACGCGATTACTATCTAATAAAAAAACTGGCAAAGCATTATTTTCTATTTTTATTTTTTCAAGTTCTAGCGAGCCTTTTATTAACCCTAATTTTATATTATTATTATCTACAGTCGCTATTGCTCCAGGCTGCTCATCTGTACCATTATATATAGGTATTGGTATATATCCTAACTTTGCTATTGCTAAACCTTCTCCTATACTATCATTTCCTGGTAAGTCTATTATAATTGCAGTATTTTTTTCAAATTCAGTAATATATTTTATTTTAGGAATTACAAAATCACTTATTTCATATATTTTCATATTTTCATTAATTCCTACAAATGGTACTGGTCTTATCCAATTTGCCCATTTTGAGTTTTCTTTAGCCCATATTTTATATATATCTTTTCCTTTCATTTTATACCCTTTCTATTAAGACTGGAATATCTGCTGCATTTGAATCTATTCGTGGAAGATTGCTTATTCTTGCATAATATCCAGCATGCCTACCTTCAATACTATAGGACCCTATACATACGTGAAAGCTTTCTCCATTTTCTCCTAATAATTTTTTACTTTGAAATTTCTTTTGTGCTACATATTTACTAGGATGTTTTTTTACATCTTTTATTATTTTTTCATATTCATCATCTGTGCAAGCTTCTTTTATCGATATTTTTTCTCCTACTCTACCACATGCTGGTTTAAAAATATATCCATCTTTTCCTTTTGCATCTTTAACTTCTATTGTTTCTGGAAGCATTTTTCTCCAGGTATCTAGTTTTGCTCCTTCTTTTTCAAGAATATCCCAGACTAATGGAAATCTTTTGGTTTGTGCAAATATAGCTATTGGATGATTACATGAAGTAGTAATTGTATCAAAATATCCTTGCCAATGTTTTGGTTTTATTTCTATTAACCATTCAAGTGGTGTAAATCTTACTATACAATCTACTTTTCCTGTATTTCCATAAAGTATACTATATGCTTGTTTATTTTTAAATCTTATATGATCTGCTGCACCATATATTATATTAAATCCTATTTTTTGTAATCTATCACCTAAAAATTGCATAACTTGTCTATCATCACTATATGATGTACAATGAACGAGCATAATAGTTCCTTTAGGAGAAATTTTTTCTTTAATGTTATTTATTAAAATATCTCCAAAATCTATATACCAATATTTATTTTTATTCAATGTATTAATTGCTATTTGTGGCATTATAGAGGCTTCAGCGAAGCCTCCTGGTACATCACTATTTACTTCACTTATATGCCATTTTTGTCCCTCTGTAGGATGGAAATCATATCTCATTAATCTAATGTGTTTTTGGGGTATATAATTTTCCATTTTTTTAATTTCCAGTCTTATTTTTTCTGGTAATTTTAATTTTTTAGAGAACTTCAAATTATTATTTATCATTTCTTCTGCTTGCCTTGTTTCTTTGTCTAGTTTTTCTGTTAACTCCTTTAATTCTTGGTGTTCTTCATTTGTAAGTACTAAGGCATATTTTGCAATTGTATTGTTATCTAGAAATTGTGGATCCCATTTGTAAGCATCAAACATAAGATTAATTCTATATTCATTATATTTTTCTTTTGGTATTGGTACTAATTTCATTTTTTTCACTCTTTTCATATACTTTTTCATAAGTTTATCATATAAATGTAAAAATAACTACTTTTTATCTACTTATTTTTAAACATTGTCCCGGATATATTAAATTTGGATTTTGTATTCTATTTAGCATTACAATATTTGCAATACTTGTATGATATCTTCTTGAAATTGAATATAAAGTATCACCTCTTACTACTTTATAACACATATGCCCCATTTCTGTACCCATTCCTTCTGTTTTTATTATTAATCTTTGTCCTGGATATATTAAATTTACATTTTGTATATTATTTTCCTTAGCAATGGTATTTACACTCGTATTGTAATTTAAAGCAATTCTACTTAAGGTATCTCCTTTTTTTACAATATATGTTATTTCTTCTAATCCATCATTTCCACCAGATGTAGTAAATGGAACTTTTAAAATATTTCCTGCATATATTAAATTTTTATTTTTTATATCATTTATTTTTACTAGTTCTTCTACAGTAGTTCCATATTTATTTGCTATTTTACTTAATGTATCTCCTCTTTGTATAGTTATTGTCATATATCTATTTTCCTCTGGTTTTACATTTGTATTTATTTCTTCTGATTCTTGATTTTCATTAATAAATATATCTTTAGTAAATCTGTCTCTATCTACATATGAATTTATCCCTGCGATTTGCCCCATATCTGTGTATTGCCATCCTATGTAAGTATTCCATTTTCCATTATTTTGAGGTTTAGATACTCCATATTCAGCAACCCATAAAGGATAATTTATTATCTCTCCTTCCCAAATAGTTTTTGCTGTGTAAGTGTTACTATATACAATTACTGGCTTTTGGGTTATTTCTTCTAATCTTTTTAAAAAAGCTAATCCTATTGCATTTATCTCTGATTTTGATAAATTTCCAAATTCTTCAAAATCCATTGCCAATCGGCAATCTATTTGTTTTCCACTGATTTTTGATGCAAAAAATTCCGCTTCATTTTTAGCACTTTGTACATCTCTTGCTGTCACATAATGATAAAATCCTATTTTTAAGCCATTTTCCTTTGCATTTTTATAACTTTCTTCAAATGTTTGAGATACATAATTTGTTCCTTGTGTTGCTTTTATATATACAATTTTAATTCCATTATTTGCTACTTCTTTAAAATTTATGTTTCCTTGCCATTTACTTACATCTATTCCTTCATAAATTTCATTGTTTGAAGGTTCAATTGCATTTACTTTTGTAATTGATATTTGTAAAATTATAAATGTCATTATTAATATTGTTGTAATTTTTTTCAAAATTTTCCTCCTTTTAACAAAATCTTTATATATTTTATTAAAAGTAAAGTTATTTTGTTAATTTATTGTTTTGTAATTTTTAAGTTGAATATTTTATATTTTTTTGTACAAAATAAAAATATATCTTTTAATGAAAGGATGGATAATATGGCTAATTTAAGTAAAGTGGAATTACAAAATTTAAGACATTTTATTGGTTCTGCTGATACTTGCTATACAAAATTAAATCAATATGCAAGTACTGCTGTAGACCCACAAATTAAACAACTTTTCACAAAAGCTGCTCAAGACAGTTTGAACACAAAGCAAACTTTAATGACATTTTTAGAAAATTAGGAGGTTTTATGGACGAGAAGACAATGGTAAATGATGTACTTGAAAGTACAAAGGCTGGTTTATCTGGATATCAGACAGCAATTGGAGAAACAGAAAATATGCAATTAAGACAAACTCTTCAACAATTAAGAGATGGAAATGAAAGTTTTCAATATGAATTATTTAAAGTTGCGAAATCAAAGGGATATTATAAACCTGCTGATGCTGCCGATATGGCTGAAATTCAAAAAATAAAAAATGAGCTTAAATAAATAAAGTCCTTCTTTTAACAAAATCTTTATATATTTTATTAAAAGTAAAGTTATTTTGTTAATTTATTGTTTTGTAATTTTTAAGTTGAATATTTTATATTTTTTTGTACAAAATAAAAATATATCTTTTAATGAAAGGATGGATAATATGGCTAATTTAAGTAAAGTGGAATTACAAAATTTAAGACATTTTATTGGTTCTGCTGATACTTGCTATACAAAATTAAATCAATATGCAAGTACTGCTGTAGACCCACAAATTAAACAACTTTTCACAAAAGCTGCTCAAGACAGTTTGAACACAAAGCAAACTTTAATGACATTTTTAGAAAATTAGGAGGTTTTATGGACGAGAAGACAATGGTAAATGATGTACTTGAAAGTACAAAGGCTGGTTTATCTGGATATCAGACAGCAATTGGAGAAACAGAAAATATGCAATTAAGACAAACTCTTCAACAATTAAGAGATGGAAATGAAAGTTTTCAATATGAATTATTTAAAGTTGCGAAATCAAAGGGATATTATAAACCTGCTGATGCTGCCGATATGGCTGAAATTCAAAAAATAAAAAATGAGCTTAAATAAATAAAGTCCTTCTATATGAAGGACTTTATTTATTTAATATATATAATTTTGAGGATCTATAGCTTTACCATTATATCTAATTTCGAAATGCAAGTGATTTCCTGTTGAAATTCCTGTTGAACCTACTGCTGCTATTACTTGTCCTTGTGTTACAGTTTGTCCAGATTTTACATATAGTGTGCTGCAATGTGCATAAAGAATTGTTACTGAACTATTTGATTTTACTGCAACAGTATTTCCATATCCAGAATAACCATTTGTATTAGATCCATATCCAGAAAAGATTACTGTTCCATTTGCTGCTGCTTTTATTGCAGTTCCTTTTGGTGCAGCTATATCTAGCCCCTTATGATTATCTCTTGATCTAATTCCAAATCTTGAACTTATAACTCCAGATACTGGTTTTACAAGTGAAACTCCTAAATCTGTTTTTACACTAGGTCCAGTATATGTTGCTTTTGGTATAGTAGTAGTAGCTTGTGCAGTAACTACCTTTTTTTCTTTATATAATTCAGATACACAAGTTTCTGCAGTTTTATATTCTGGCTCAGTAGTTGCATATTTTTCTACTATTCCTAAATTATCTGAATTAGTACTTTTCTTTTCTTTTAATTGATTTACTGCTGATTCTGCATCCGCAAATTCTTTTACATATGCTTTTTCTTCATTTTCTTCTGTTATTGCATAATATTTGTAATATGATGTTCCAGATGAAGTTACTTTATTAAAAATTTCTTCATCATTAGTTTCTATTCCATTTTTAAGTAAGCATGCTTCATATTCTGGCATATCATTTAACTCAACAAAAGCTATATTCTCTCCATTTCCAGAATTAATATAATCATTTATTCTCTTTTGCAGAGCTATTTTATCTTGTGTATATCCTATAATCTCTCCATTTAAGCTTACACTATAAGTTTGTTTATATGTTATTTTTATTATTCCTACTATTAATACTGCTGCTATTACTAATATAATTGCTATTTTTACTATGTGTCTTATTCCTATTATACACTTCTTTAGATTACTAATGGTTATCACCCTCCAAATTTATTTTTCTAGAATAATGTATATCACAATATTTTTTAATTGTCTAGTGTAATAAATTCCCAATATTCTTTATAACCTATTATTTTTGCCATTTTTGTCAATTTTTCTTTTTTTATTTTCTAATTACTAATTTATCGAATTTATTATTTATGTAATCTTCTAATTTTTTCATAAATACATCTGCCTTAATTTCTTTTTTTGCAACCATGTCTAATCCTTTTTCCCAGCTTGCTGTTAATTTTGGATTTAACATATCAGGCATTGAAATTTTGACTATGTCATAAATGTATTCTCCTTTTTGCGTTGGAGTTATTATTTGTGTTTTATTATTTATCTCTATATACTTTATTTTCTCTAATTTTTTAATTATTTCTGCTCTAGTTGCACTTGTTCCTATTCCTGCTCCTTTTATTTGTTCTCTTAACTCTTCTTCCTCTATTAATTTTCCTGCATTCTCCATTGCTAGAATTATTGAACCTGAGTTATATCTAGTTGGTGGCGTAGTTTCTGATTCTTTCATAGTATAATTATTAACTATTAGTTTTTCTCCTTTTTTTACATCTATGTTTTCCACTTTTTCTTCATCATTTGTGACTTTTTTTAAGACGTCTAGGTATCCCGTTTTTGTGCATATTTTTGTACTAGCATAAAATTTTTCTCCATCAACATTTACTGTTATATTTATTTTATTAAATTCTGCACTTGGGTAAAAAATTGCTAAAAATCTTTTTACTATTACTTTATATACTTCTTTTTGTATGTCTGGTATTGAATTTAAATTTTCATACCCTTTTCCAGTTGGAATTATTGCATAATGATCTGTAATTTTACTATCATTTACATATTTAGTCTTTAAAAGATTAGTTGAATAATTTTCATCTTTAATTTTCTTTATATATTTTTGTATTTCCTCATCTTTATATCCTAAAGCTATTCCATTTAAATTATTATTTATAACTTTTGCTACTGCTGATGATAAAACCCTTGCATCTGTTCTTGGATATGTGACAAGTTTTTTTTCATATAAATTTTGAATTATTTCTAGAGTTTCATCTGGTTTTATTTTAAATCTTTTTGTACATTCATTTTGAATTTCTGCTAAGTTAAATAAAAGTGGTGCATTCTCTTTTTGCTTTGATTTTTTTACTTCTTCTACTATAGCTTCTTTATCTTTAAGCGATAGTATTAAATTTTTAGCATCATCTTTATTTTTAAATCCAGAATCATTATATAGCTTTGGAGATTGCCAAGATTTAGATGCTTCTGCTACTTTCCATTCTGCCTGAAATTTTGTAAAGTCTCCTACTATTTTATAAAATGGTACTTTTATAAAATTTCGTATTTCTCTTTCTCTTTCTACAATCATCCCTAAAACACATGTCATAACTCTTCCAATAGAAATAGATGCCTTATCTTCATTTATTTCTTTTGCAAGTCTTCTTCCATAAATTATAGATAACATTCGTGAAAAGTTTATTCCTATTAAATAATCCTCTTTTGCTCTTAAATAAGCGCTATCTGATAGACTATCATATTCTTTAGATGGTTTTGCTTCTTCTATTCCCCTCTTTATCTCCTCTTCAGTTTGTGAATCTATCCATACTCTTTTTATTTCTGCCTTTGGATTTGGCTTTGCCATCATAAAAACTAATCTTTGTATGTACTCTCCTTCTCTTCCTGAGTCTCCTGCATTATATATATAATCTATATCTTCTCTTTTAAGAAGTTCTTTTATAATATTAAATTGATTTTCTACTGCTGGAATTATTTCATATTTCCACTCTTTAGGTATAAATGGAAGAGTATCTAACCTCCAAAATTTTAAGTTTTCGTCATATTTATCTGGATAACTCATTGTTACTAAATGTCCAACACACCATGTAATTATCCACTTTTCTGATTCTAAATATCCATTTTTTCTATTTGTCGTTATTTTTAAAGCTTTTGCAAATTCCATTGCTACAGAAGGTTTTTCCGTTATAATCAAATTCTTTCCCATAACTTCCTCTCTAGATTTAAGTTATATCATATATTTTTTTATGTGTCAAAGATATTATTTTGCTAAAAATACAGATTTCTTTCATCATTTATTCACATTTGATGTTTAAAATATACTTAAATTAAAGAAAGGAAGTGTTGCCTATACGTTTTGTTCATTTTCTAAATTAATCCCCTAGAAAGCTATGTATTTTATGCATAGCTTTTTGTAATATTTTTTCTTTTACTGCATATACTATATTATACATGCAATTAATTTTACAAAATATGTTGACAAAATATATACATGGATGTATAATAAAGATTGTCAGATATCGCGGGGTGGAGCAGTTGGCAGCTCGTTGGGCTCATAACCCAGAAGTCTGTTAGCAATTTACCAAGCTATACTAA
>CALXPX010000034.1 GCA_944390305.1 uncultured Clostridia bacterium | reverse complement strand
TTTAAAAGCGAAAACAGGAGCTTTAATTGTAATAGGTGAAAATAAAGAAGTAATGGAAACTGTAGATGGTGGATTTAACATAAATGTTGAATATACACCAGCAAGGTTATATGAACTAGCTAAAATGGATGGAGCAATAATACTAAGCTCAGATCTAAAGAAAATACTAATCGCAAATGCACAATTAGTACCACTTCAAAATATACCAACTACTGAAACAGGTACAAGACATAGAACAGCAGAAAGGGTTGCTAAACAAACGGGAAATATTGTTATAAGTATTTCTCAAAGAAGAGGAATAATTACTATTTATCAAAATGAAAATAGGTATGTACTAGAGGATACATCAAGAGTTGCTAATAAAGCAAATCAGGCACTTCAAACTGTAGAAAAATATAAAAAAGTATTAGATAACAGAATAAATATATTAAATGAATATGAATTTAATGATATAGTAACTTTGCAAATCGTTATTGAAACTCTGCAAAGAGCAGAAATGCTTATGCAAGTAGTAGAAGAAGTAAGAAGGGCGATTTATGAATTAGGTACAGATGGAAGACTAATAGAAATGCAATTAGAAGAATTAACAGATGGTGTAGAGCAAGAAGAATACTTAATTATTAAAGATTATATAAATGGAAAAAATGCAGATAAAACATATGATAAAATACGTTCTATGGGACATGAAGAGTTATTAATAGTCCAAAATATTGCTAAAATATTAGGATATAGTATTCAGACTAGTTATGATGAAGTAAGTGTTTATACAAGAGGTTATAGGATTTTAAATAAAATTCCAAGAATGCCAAATACAATAGTTGAAAATTTAGTTAAAAAGTTTAAATCTCTTCAAAAATTATTGCTTGCAGATATAGAAGAGTTAGATGATGTAGATGGAATTGGTGAAATAAGAGCAAGAACTATAAAACAATCATTAAAAAGAATGAGAGAGCAATTTGTATTTGATAATTTAATTGTTTAGTGATAAAATGTATATGAAAAATTAAAGGGTTGTTTTTATAATAATATTAGGAAGGATAAATGCAAAATGAAAAAAGAAAAAAATGATAAAAAAGAAGAAAAGAAGGTAAATGAAAAAATTAAAAAAGAAGAGAAAATAGAAAAAACAGAAAAAAAAGAAAAAAAAGAGAAAGTAAAAACTTCAAATCCAGAACAAAAATATGGCAAAATTAAATTTGCAGTAACAGTACTTGCAATTATTTTAGTATTAGGAGCTATAGCATATGTAGTTAATACAATAATAGAAAAACAAAATTTTACAGCTCAAAATCCTATTGCAACAATGGAAATTGAAAATTATGGAACTGTAAAAATAGAACTTTATCCAGATTATGCTCCAGAGACTGTATCAAACTTTATTAAACTTGCTAATAACGGATTTTATGATGGATTAACATTTCATAGGACAATACCAAATTTCATGATACAAGGTGGAGATCCAAATGGTGATGGAACAGGGAATGCTACATTAAAAGATTTAGGATTAGATTCAGATGAAGATTATACCATAAAAGGTGAGTTTATTGCTAATGGATACAATGATAATACTTTGAAACATGAAAGAGGAGTTATTTCTATGGCAAGAGGAGACTATAGTAGTTATAGTTCTACACTCGCAACAGAAGGATATAATTCGGGATCATGTCAATTCTTTATAACTACAACAGATCAAAGTAGTAATTTAGATGGATTATATGCAGGTTTTGGAAAAGTAATAGAAGGAATGGAAATTATAGATAATATTTCTAATGTGGAAGTAGAAACAAGAGATACACAAACAGATACAGACAGTACTTTAACTCAAGATAAGCCAATAGATCCGCCAGTTATAACAAGTATAAGAGTAGATACTTTTGGAATTGATTATGGAACGCCAGAGACTAGAGAACCTTTTGATCTAAACTCTTGGTACATGTCTCAAATGTATGGATATTAAATAATATAAGGGGCTCTTAAAAATAAAGAAGGAGCCCTTTTTATTTCCTATATTTATATTATTTATTATATATTTTGAATTAAAATAACTTACAAAATAAAGAGGAAAATAGAAATGGAATTAAAGGGAACAATTGAAGATATTATATATAAAAATGAGATTAATGGATATATGATTGCTACTTTTGATATGGAATCAGCTATGACTACTATTGTTGGATATTTACCTTTTATTCAAAAAGGAGACTCGCTTAAGATTATAGGAAAATTTGTCACTCACCCAGATTATGGAGAACAATTTAAAGTAGAAACTTTTGAAAAAATAATGCCAGAGACATTAGATGCTTTAGAAAAATACTTGTCAAATGGAATAGTAAAAGGAATTGGACCTGCTACTGCTAGAAAAATCATAAAAAAATTTGGAGTATCTACAGTAGATATTTTAAAAGCAAATCCTGAAGAACTTACTAGTATAAAAGGTATAACAGATAAAAAAGCAAAAGAAATTTCAGAAAGTTTTATAGAAAATTGGGATTTATGGCAAATTGTTGGATTTTTACAGAAATTTGGTATAGGACCACAAAGTGCACAAACAATATACAAAAAGTTAGGTGCAAATGCAATACAGAAAATAGAAGAAGATCCATATATTTTAAGTGAATTAGGTGTAAGAGTAGATTTTGCACAAATAGATAAAATGGCTTTAGATTTAGGAATAGAAAGAAATAATTTAAATAGAATTGCAGCAGGGATTAGGCATGGGTTATTACTTACTACATATAATGGACATACATGCACATTAGAAGCAAATTTAATTACATTTGTAACGAATCTTTTAAAAGTATCAGAAGAAGACGTATTATATGCTATAAAAGATTTAAGATCAAAAGAACAAATAAAATTAGAAGAAAGAGAAGAAATAGCTACAATAAATGGAAAAACAGAACTTCAAGTACAAGAATGGATTTATTTAATGGACTGCTATAAAACAGAATTGAATATTGCAATGAGAATAAAAGGATTAGAAGAGGCAGATAATATAAAGAAGATATCACATTTTGATAAAGAGTTAGAAAAAGTAGAAAAAAATAGTAAAATAAAATTATCAGATAAACAAAAAGAAGCTATTAAACTAATTAATGATAATAATGTTTGCATTATAACAGGAGGTCCTGGTACTGGTAAAACAACAATTATAAAGTCAATAATAGATATATATAAAGAAAAAGGAAAAAAGGTTGTACTTTGTGCTCCAACAGGAAGGGCTGCTAAAAGAATGACCGAAGCTACAAAAGAAGATGCAAAAACTTTGCATAGGTTATTAGAAATTGGAAAAGTTTCAGAAGAAAGGCCAGATCCTGATTTAGATGTAACGCCAATAGATGGAGATATTGTTATTATAGATGAAATATCAATGGTAGATATATTTCTTATGAATTATGTTGTAAAAGCATTGTTCAAAGGAACCAAATTAGTTTTAGTGGGAGATACAGACCAGCTTCCATCAGTAGGACCTGGATGTGTTTTAAAAGATTTTATAGAATCAAAAAAGGTGCCATATGTTAAATTAAATAAAATTTTTAGACAAGCTATGCAAAGTAAAATAATTGTTAATAGCCATAAAGTTAATGAAGGAATCAACTTTTTAGAGGATAAAGATAATGATGAAAAGACAAAAAATAGTGATTGTATATTTATAGAAGAAAGAAATTCTAATGAGATAATTAATAAAATATTAAATGAATATACTTTAGATAAACAAATAATAACGCCATCAAAAAAAGGTGATTTAGGAACAAAGAATTTAAATAAAATAATCCAAGAAAAGTTTAATCCTTTAAATGTCATGAAAAATGAAAAAAAGTTTGGAGATATTATTTTTAGAGAAGGAGATAAAGTCATGCAAACTAAAAATAATTATGACATTATGTGGAAAAGAAAAACAGAAATAAATAGTGGCATTTTTAATGGTGAAATGGGAATTATAGAGAAAATAGATGATAGTATGGGAGAAATTAAAATCAGATTTGATGATAATAAAGTCGCTTTCTATAGCTATCAAGATTTGGATCAATTAGAACATTCATATGCAATTACTGTTCATAAATCACAAGGAAGTGAATTTCAAGTAGTAATTTTTCCTATATACCAAGCAGCACCTATGTTACTTACAAGAAATTTATTATATACTGGTATGACAAGAGCTAAAGATAAATTAATTATGATAGGAAATCCATATACTATAGGTTTTATGATAAATAATGAAAAAATAAAACAAAGAAACTCAGGATTAAAATATAAATTGGAAAATATATAAAAAAATAAAAAAGTTTTAGGGGGCAAAAAGGAGAAAATATGAATTTTATTTGTGCCCTCGATTTTATTTTTCCTTTAAAATGTGGCGTATGTGGAAAAATAGGAACACCTATATGTAAAGATTGTGAGAAAAAAATAGAGCAATATAAAATAAATTTATTAGAAGAAAACTATGTAAGAAATAAAGAAATATCGATAAAAATAAATAAATTTTATATTTATAAATATAGCGGAATTATAAGAGAACTTTTAATAAAATATAAGTTTTATGATAGTAGTTATTTAGCAGATACTTTTGCAAAATTAATGCTAAAAAATGAAAAATTATTTGGATTTTTAAAAAATTATGATATAATAATTCCAGTTCCTTTGCATAAGAAAAGAAAACTACAAAGAGGATATAACCAAGTAGAATTAATTGCTAGAAAATTGGGAAAAATTAAGATAGAAGATACTTCTTTAGTAAAGGTAAAAAACATAAAACCGCAGAGTCAAAAAAGATTAAATGAAAGAATAACAGATATAGAGGGTGTTTACAAAGTAACAAATATTAAAAAAATAGAAAATAAAAAAATTCTATTATTTGATGATATATACACAACAGGAAGCACAGTAGGTGAATGCATAAAAGTGCTATCAAAGTATTCAAAAGAAATAGGAGTATTAATAATTGCAAAAGATTATATGGAGGTAAAAAATGGATGATTTAGTTGAAAGTATATTAGACTATATTAGATCAGACTATACAGATTATGCTATTATGATAAATGGTGAATGGGGAAGTGGAAAAACTTATTTTTGGAACCATAAAATAAGAAATAGAATAGAGAATATGACAGTAAATGGAAAAAAACTTACTACTATATATATGTCTTTATATGGTATTTCTAATCTAGAAGAAATAAGTAAAAAGATATTTATAGAAACTACTCAGTTAATGGATAAAAACTTAAAGAAATATATGAATAGCAATGGTCAAACTTTTATACCAGAATATGCAAAAACAGGGTTAGATATGGCTAACTTTTTTGGTGTTACACAAAATGGAGATAAGGTAGATTATGAAAACTTTTTCTCAACAGATGATAAAGTTTTATGTTTTGATGATCTAGAAAGAGCAAATGTAGATGTTATAGATATTTTGGGATATATTAATAACTTTGTTGAACATGATCATATAAAAACTATTATTATATGTAACGAAAAAGAATTATCTACTAAACTTAAAAGTAGTAATTTAGAGATGAAAACTTTTATTGCAACATATCTTTTAGATAAAGAAGATAAACTTCTTACAACAGACAAACCAATGGTTGAAAAGATAGAAGATACAATAGAAGATGTATTTGATAAAGCAAATGATTATGAAAGAATTAAAGAAAAATTAATTGGAGAAACATTTGAATATGCTCCAGAATTTACTTACATTATTAATGGTCTTTTAATTAGATATGAAAATAATAAAGAACTGATTAGATTTTTAAGAGAAAATACACATTTAATAGTTTCTACATTTATAAAAAGTGGAACAAGAAATTTAAGAATTTTAAAACATGCTTTAAATGATTTCAAAAAGGTTTTTGATATGGTTAATAAAGCATATCCAAATACAAATAATAGAATTCTTCAAACAATGCTAATATTTACAATAGCAATATCTTTTGAAATTAAAGCTGGAAAAATAACAAAAGATAAATTCATAAATATTCAAAATAATGAAGAATATAAATCTTTAGTTGTTTCTTCAAGAGTTTTTATGGATAATAGACAATTTTACATTAAAGAATTTGATAACAACTATTATTACAATTTTAAAACAGAATATAGATTCTTTAAATTTATTGAGATGTATGTACGTACTAGAATATTTGATATGAAAACTTTCAAGAAAGATATGGAAGATATAATAAATACAGTAGATACAGATAAATTGCCGGGATATAAAAGATTACTTACAGAAGAATATTGGAAGATATCAGATGATCAATTTCCTAAAGTTGTAGAAGATGTAATAGAATCAGTAAAAAAAGGAGAAATAAGATTAATAGATGTAGTAAAAATATATACGTATTTTGTATATTTTGTAAAAAAAGGATTAATTAATTATGATATTCAAACAATAAATAGTGTTTTCTTAAATGGAATGAATATATCTTCAATTACATCAGATTATTGCGAAAATCCAGAAGAAGAACTTAGTCAATTATCTATAGATGAAAACGGTCCAGATATGCAAGAAATACTTTTTAGATTTAAAGATTTAAATAATCAATTAAAAGATAAAATGTACAGAAGCAAAGCAGATTCTATATTTAAAAACATACCTATGAAAATGGAAAACTTTTATGACTTATTTGATAAAGAATGTATGGATGTTCCGATTTTTAAATATAGTGATCCATATCAAATATTCCAAAGAATATCTTGTGCAAGTAATGAAGATATAGTGACAATAAAAGAAAAATTAGTAGATAGAGCTAATAAAAATGCTAAAATTTTAATCCCTGAACTAAATAATATCTACAAATTAAAACAAGTTGTAGATGATTATATAGGAGATAAAATGCCAAGTATAAAAATTGTTATGCTAAGCGATTTTTCAGCAGCACTTCAAGATATAATAAATATATATAACAAAGTAAAAGAAAAAATTGAGAATAAAACTGAATAATAATTAAATGGAGTAAAGATGAAAAATAGAGTATTGTTAGGTATAAGTGGAGGAGTAGATAGCAGTACTTCTGCTATTCTACTTCAAAAAGAAGGCTTTGAAGTAGTAGGTCTTACAATGAATTTACACAATCAAAATGATAATGACTTTGATAAAGATGCTAAAGAGGTGTGCAAAAAGTTAGGAATAGAGCATTATACATTTAATTGTATAGATTTGTTCAATAGAGAAGTAATTTCTAATTTTGCAAATGAATATAAAAATTTAAGAACACCAAATCCTTGTATTAAATGTAATAAATATTTAAAATTTGGAGCTATGTATGAAAAAGCAAAAGAATTAAATTGTAATTATATAGCGACAGGACATTATGCCATTACTGAGTTTGATAAAAAATATAATAAAGTAGTACTTAAAAAATCTAAATCTATAAAAAAAGATCAAAGCTATGTTTTATATGATATTAACCCAGATATTTTAGATAAAATTATTTTTCCTCTAGGAAAATTTGAAAGTAAAGATGAAATAAGACAAATAGCAAAAGAAAATGGATTAGAAATTGCAAATAAAAAAGATAGTGAAGATATTTGTTTTATACCAGATAATGATTATGTGAGATTTTTAGAAGAAAAGAAAAATTTTAAACCAAAAGAAGGAAATATAGTAAATAAAGAAGGAAAAGTATTAGGAAAACATAATGGATTATATAGATATACAATAGGACAAAGAAAAGGACTTGGTATTTCTAATCCAGTTCCATTATATGTTATAGGTTTTAATATTGAAAAAAATGAGCTTATTGTAGGGGAAGAAAAAGACCTTTATTTAGATACTGTATATTTAGATAATTTTAATAATTTATTAAAAATAGATATTAATAATTTAAATGTAAAAGCTAAAATTAGATATGCAGCAAAAGAAGCTGATGCTACAATTTTTGTAAATAACAAAGAAGGAAAAGAAGAAATAAAAGTAGTATTTAAAGAAAAGCAAAGAGCAGTAACTAAAGGACAGTCATTAGTTGCATATATAGATGATATCGTTTTAGGTGGGGGAATAATAAAATAATAATTTTATATGAGAAGCTTGACTAAAAAAATATTATATGTAAAATAAAGTCAGAAAAATACAAAAATAGGAGAAAAACGAATGAAAAGCCATAAAAGCCTTGAGGCTGTATATATATATATATATATATCGTAGAATTTAACAAAATGGACTTATGTAAACATATAAGAAAGACTATGTATTTTAGGCGTATCTAAATATATGGTCTTTTTTTGCATTTAAAAATATTTTGAAAGGACTAAAAAATGAAAAAGTATATGAAGAAATTAAAAATTATTTTACCAGTATTATTAGTGATAATAGTAATCTTAGTAGTTATGATAGTAAATATAAATAAAGATAGTAGAATAAAAGAGAGTACATATAAAACAGCAAATGGGGAAAGTGTAAGTACGTTTTTAGCAGAATATATAAGGGAGGGAATAACAATAGGAGGAGTAGAAGGAACACTAAAAGTATTGGACACTTCAGATGCAACAGCTAGTGCAAAAGATATAGAATGGGGAAGAACGGCATATGTGAACGGAGAAAAAATAACAGGAACGATGCTTACTTCTAATAAAGTCTCATATTTAAAAGGTAAAGATGTATATTTTGATGAAAATAAAGAAGTTATAGATGATTTAGAAAATAAAATTATTTTACCTAAAGGATTTAAAATATCAGAAGAATCGGCAGTTTTAGTAGAAGATGGAATTGTAATAGAAGATAGAAATAAAAACCAATTTGTATGGATACCGGCAGGAATAAATGGTGTAAATATAAATACAACAACTGGAATAAAAAATGTAAAGTACGAAAGGATAGACTTTGGGATACAATTTGGAGGAAAACCAACATGGGATGAAAATGCAAATTATGGGTATTATGAATCTATGCCAGAGGATGAAAGGTCAAGTATAGAGAAATATTATGGGTATTATATAGGGAGGTTTGATGCAGGAGATAAAGAGGTAACAAATGAGAAAAGAATGAGAAATGAAAATAATAGTATAAATAATACAGTTACAATAAAAAAAGGTGATGCACCATATAATTATGTACTAAAAAAAGATGCAGTAAGTTTATCCGAAGGAATGGCACAAGAAGAAGGATATGATACAAAAACAAAATTATGTAGTAGTTTTGCATGGGATACAGCAATAAATTTTATACAAATAAAAACATCAGATTATGGAACAAATTCACCACAAGGAAATTACAAAGATACAACTTTTAACTATGCAAATATAGGAGAAACAGAAAAAATGCAAACAAAGACAAACGGCAGTACTATATTAGTCCCAAATGGACAAACAACCCCAGTAAGTAATATTTATGATATGAGCGGAAATATGTTTAAATTTATAAGTGAAATATATCATATGGATGGAGATACTTGGGAGCCTGTATATAGAGGAGGGAACTCACAGGCTCTTGTCGATGATAGACCAGTTGGGTATAGAGCTTATAGAGATAGAGATAATATAAAAGATGAATTTTGGCGGTTTTAGGATTAGTTTATATATTAATTAATAATTTGGATTAAAAATTTCTATAATTAAAAAATAGATTATTGACAAAGATGAAAAGTAATAGTATAGATATAAAAAAGTAAAAACTATAAATTTGAAATTGAAATAAATGGATATTAAACTTATATAGCTCTTGATTTTTCAAAAATAATATGGTAATATTATATATGTTAATTTATCAAAGGAGATGCAGAGATGGAAATAGCAAAAAACATATTAATCGTATTATATTTTATTGTATGTGCAGCTTTAATTATTACTACCATATTACAAAATAAAGAAGATAGAAATTCAATGGAGGATGTAGCAGAAAATCCAAGAGCTAATAAGTATTATGAGAAAAATAAAAGTAGAACTAAAACAGGTAGAATTCAAAAAAATACTATTATCCTAGGTGCTTTATTTGCGATACTTACTATAGTACTTGGAATAGTATATGTATTATAATAAAAGATGCACAAAAAAAGGTGTATCTTTTATTTTGTTGTAAAAAAATTATAGGAGAAAAAAATGGACATATTGCAAGGCAAATTTTTAGGAAATGAAAGAGGATTTGGATTTGTAAAAATATCAGAAGAAATTCCAGATATATTTATTGATAAAAAGAATAAAAAAGATGCAATGAATGGGGATATTGTTGAAGTAAAAGTATTAAAAGAAAAACATGGAGAGCATAATGAGGGAGCTATAATAAATGTAGTAGAAAGAAATACAAAACAGGTAGTGGGCACATTCCAAAAAAGTAAAAATTTTGGCTTTGTAGTTCCAGATAATAAAGAACTTGGAACAGATATATTTATTTCAAAAAGCAACTTTGAAAAAGCTAAAAATCATCAAAAAGTAGTTGTAAAAATAACTAAATATCCTAGAAAAGGAATGAAAGCTGAAGGAAAGATTACAGAAGTACTAGGCTTTATAGATGAAGCTGGGGTAGATATGTTATCTATTATAAAAGAATATAATTTACTTAATGAGTTTCCTAAAAATGTAATAGAAGAAGCTAAAAACATAAGTAGAGAAGAAATAAAACCTGATGGAAGAAAAGATTTTAGAGAGGAAGAAATTTTTACTATTGACTCAGAAGATGCTAAAGACTTAGATGATGCTGTTAGTGTATATAAAAATGATGATGAAACGTATACTTTAAAAGTACATATAGCTGATGTAAGCCATTACGTAAGAGAGGGGAGTCTCTTAAATAGAGAGGCAATACAAAGAGGAACTAGTGTATATATGCTAGATAGAGTAATTCCAATGCTTCCTACAGAATTATCTAATGGTATTTGCAGTTTAAATGAAGGAAAAGATAGATATGCTTTATCTGTAATAATGAAAATAGATAAAAATGGAAAAGTTATAGATAGTGATATTACAAAAAGTATTATTAGAGTAACTAAAAGAATGACATATACAGATGTAGCTAAAATTATAGATAGATCTGATGAAAAAATACTTAAGAAATATGAAAAATATATAGAACATTTTGATAGAATGAAAAGATTAGCAAAGATACTAAAGGCTAGGAGAATCAAAGATGGATATTTATCATTAGAAATTCCAGAAAGTAAAATAACATTAGACAAAAATGGAATAGCTATTAAAGTAGAGCCATATAAATTAAACTTTGCAAATGAAATAATAGAACAATTTATGCTTACAGCAAATGAAGCAGTGGCAGAGAGATTCTTTTGGTTAAATGCACCTTTTATATATAGAGTTCATGAAAAGCCAGATGAAGAAAAAATTAAAGAATTAAATAAATATTTATTTAATTTAGGATATAGAATAAAAGGAAAATTTGATGATATAAAACCTAAAGCCTTTGCACAAATATTAGAAGAGGTAAAAGGTAAAGATGAAGAAAGAGTAGTATCACATTTACTTTTAAGAACTCTTAAAGTAGCAAGATATGAAGCGGAAAATAAAGGACACTTCGGAATTTCAAGTAAATATTATTGTCATTTTACTTCTCCAATTAGAAGATATCCAGATTTATTTATTCATAGAGTAATATCTAAATATTTAGAAGAAAATTATAATATTGCTGAATCTTTTAAAGAAAAATATGAAAAACAAGCTGAAAAATATGCAGTAAGTTCATCTGAATGTGAGCAAATTGCAACTAAAGCTGAAAGAGAAAGTGAAGATATTAAAAAGGCTGAATATATGCAAGATAAAATTGGTAAAGAATATGATGGTATTATATCTAGTATAACTAGTTTTGGGGTATTTGTTGAATTAGAAAATACTGTAGAAGGATTAGTAAGGTTAGAGAATATAGAAGATGACTATTATATTTATGATGATATTAATAAACAATTGATTGGAAAAGAAAATAAAAAAACATATAGATTGGGCCAAAAGGTAAAAATAAAAGTAATTTATGCAGATAAACAAACAAGAAAAATAAATTTTGTATTTATATAATAAGATTAGTATTTACAAAATGTAAAGTAATAATATAATTAAGGTAAAAAATAAAAAAGCACTCTCAAAAGAGGGTGCTTTTAGAATGTTTTTTTAATTTTTTTGGTTTTTCTCTGTGAATATGGTATTTACCAGTAGCAG
>CALXPX010000033.1 GCA_944390305.1 uncultured Clostridia bacterium | reverse complement strand
CATATTTTTTACCTCTTGCATATTATAGCATGTTTGCATTAATATGTAAACATGGCTTTTTAAGTATATTTTTTTTGCATTTTCTGATTAATAAAAAAAACCAATAGATAAGTTAATTTACTTATGCTATTGGATTTATTTTAATACCAACCTTTTCTACATGAATGTTGCCATGCAGCACTTGGAGTTCCGTATCTTGATTTTATATAGCTTAATCCCCAATTAATCTGTGTTTTATAGTTTGTTAAATAATCTGAACCTGCAGTTGCCATTTTACTTGCTGGAAGTGCTTGAGGTATTCCGTGTGCACCTGAACTTGCGTTATGAGATGCTGGATTCCATCCACTTTCTTTATTCCAAAGTTTTACTAAAGCATTAAAGTCTGCATCAGACCATCCATAATCAAAACATCTTTTCTCAGCATATGCTTGGTATTCTGCAACAGACCCCTTAACAATGCCTCCACTTCTTGATGTAACTTGTTTTGTTCTAACTTCAACTATTTTATCAACTGGTTCTTTAACTATTTCTGATGCAATTTCTGTTTTTTCTATTTCTGCACCAGATTGGTATCTTATTCTATATGTTACTTTTTTAAGACCATTTTGTCCAGTTTGTACTACTCTATTTTGAGTAGCAAAACTTCCATTTGAAACATCTTTAGTTATTGTTTCAAAAGGTATTTCAACTTCTTCTGTAATTACCTTTTCAACAATTTGTGTATAACTTGCTAATATTTCTTCTGCTGACATATATGCATCGTCATTAGCTTGTTTTGCACCTTTAGTAATTGTTATAGTTCTATTATCTGATAATTCTTCATCAATATCTGGTGTTACAGATTCATCATCTAATACAACAATATGATTTTCTGCTAAAATATCTGATACTTTTGAGCTTGTTGTCATAACATCCATTTCATATCCACTTGAAAGTAATATTTTAACAGATGTAAGCTTTTGATTTGTAGCCATAACGCTCATCATACCAGCTAAAATTAAAAATATTACTGTTATGATAAAAATCTTTTTGAGCGAGATAGTTGCTTTCTCCTGCTTATTTTGTTTACTTATTCGTTTCCTCATAAAACCTCCTTTAAGTAACACAAGTATTATTATAGCATTTTTTATTAAATATGTCAAATTAAGTGTCCATTTCTCGTAATATGAGTAAAATATATATCTTTCCGTTTTAGATTACATAATATATTAGCTTTATTTATTGAAATTATCAGTATAGTTATCTTTTTTTATTTTTTTACTTGTTAATTATTGCATATTGTGATATATTAATAATATATTATATGAAAAAGGAGGATAATATGGGCTGGGTTTTCTTAGCAATTGTAGTTGTAATTGCTATTGTAATTATTGTAATATACAATAATTTAGTAACATTAAGACAACGTGTACAAAATGCATGGAGTCAAATAGATGTTCAACTACAAAGAAGATTTGATTTAATTCCTAATCTAGTAGAAACTGTAAAAGGATATATGAAACATGAAGAAGGAACTCTTACAAAAATTGCTGATTTACGTTCTTCATGGGCCAAAGCTACAACAGTAGAAGAAAAAGCTGATTTAGGTACTCAACTTTCTGATACATTAAAGACAATCATGGCGGTTGCAGAAAATTATCCTGATTTAAAAGCAAATCAATCATTCAATTCTATGCAAGCAGAACTATCTGAAACAGAAGATAAGATTGCTTATTCAAGACAATTTTATAATGATACAGTTACAATGTACAATACTAAATTAGAAACATTTCCTTCTAATTTAGTAGCAAGTATGTTTGGATTTAAGGCTTCTACATTGTTTAATGTTGATAACGATGAAGCAAAAAAAGCTGTAAAAGTAGATTTTGGAAATAACTAAACCGAGAGATAAACTCTCGGTTTTATATTTTTTTATTTACTTAAGTCTATATATTGTTTCTGCATTTTTGTATGTAATTTTTGCAATTTCTTCATTACTTAGCCCCTTTATTTTAGCTATTTTCTCTATAATATATTTTAAATTTTTAGAATTATTTCTAGTACCCCTTACAGGTTCTGGCGCCAAATATGGACTATCAGTCTCTATTAATATTCTTTCTAATGGCACCATTTGTATTATTTCATCTGCATTTTTAGAATTTTTAAATGTTATTGGTCCTGCCATAGAAATATAAAATCCTAGTTTTAAGGCTTCTTTAACTAGTTCCCTATTTAAAGGACAACAATGAAATATTCCTCTCATCGTTACCTCTTTTTCTTTTAATAATGATATAGTATCCATAACAGCGTCTCTTGTATGTATAACAATTGGAAGAGAATATTTATTTGCTATGTCAATTTGCTTTGAGAATGCCTTATATTGAATTTTCCTATCTGTATCATAATGATAATCAAATCCAATCTCTCCAACTGCTAAAATTTTTCCTGAGCTTAAATTTTCACTAATTATTTTATCTATTGCTTCTATATCTTTTTCAAAATCATCTTTTAAATCATTTGGTGATATTCCTGCAGTAGTATAAACAAATGAATACTTTTTTGAGAGTTCTAAGTTCTTTTTGGTTCCTTCTAAACTATATCCTGCACTAACAATTTTGGTAATGCCATCATTATACATCTCTTGTAATAACTTATCTCTTTCATCATCAAAATGTGAGTCATCATAATGAGCATGTGCATCAAATATTTCCATATTTCCTCCGAGTTAGATTATTAAGTTTAATCTGTCACTACTATAGCTGTAGATATAGCATAATCTTTTATATGAGATATACTTATGTCAATATCTACTGTTTCTATATTTTTGCTTAATATATTTACATAAGGCCTACCATTAATATCATTTAGTATTTCTACATCTTTCCAGCCTATTTCAAATTTATTTTCTAATAATTTAGAAATAGCTTTAAATACCGCTTCTTTGGCCGCAAATCTTGCAGCGTAGTGTTGGTATTTCATTATATTTTTACTTTCGCAATATTCTATTTCTTTTTCTGTAAATACTCTATTTAAAAATTTATTACCTAAATTTTCTATACTTTCCTTTATTCTTTCTACTTCTATTATATCATTACCTACATTTACATTCATATTAAGCTATCCAATTTCCTAAATTTATTGTTCCTATTATAATTAATACAATAAGTAAAATAATAGTTATTCTAAACATACTTTCATGGCTATCTAATCTGTTATTTTTATATAGCAGATCAAATTTATTCTCTACTGATATATATAATTTTTCTATATCTAGCTTTTCTTCCCATTCATTTATATCTTTATTACCTTTAGTACTGTCTGTTATTCTTTTTGTATAAATATCTTGCACGAACTTTACAAATACTTGTCTATTTTTATTAAATAATTCTTTGTTTTCCATATCTTTATCTAATTTATTTAAAAGTATAAATTTATATAAAACCAGGATATAGCTATACAATTCTTCTTCTTTTGCAGACAATTTATATGTTTTATTACCCTCAATATTTATTTCTTCAATATCTTTTATATAGCTATTTTCTATTATATCTTTTTCTACTTTATCGCCAACTATAAATGCTATACCTGTTTCAAAACATATAATTTGAGTTTTATCTTTTTCAAATATTGTACATTTATAATTATGACAAATTGCAGCTTTAGTTTCTGTATCCATTTTTAAAAATTCTTTTTTATTATTTACGTTAAAACTCCAAAACATATATTCACGAATTACTGGAAGATAGTATTTATAAATTTTAGTATCTTCTTTTTTGTTCCAGATTTTTACGTTATATCCCATAAGCAAGATCTTTTCATAAAATTCATGCATATTTTTTATATTAATTAATATAGGTCTTATCTTATATGTATTATTTTCTTCTATCATTTGTTTTTCCATATAATTCACCTCTATTCTTTCTCATCTGTATAATAATTTGCATTTAAATCCGGTGCTAAATGCCATTTTCCAATAAAACTAATAACTGTATTTTGCATTAAGTCATATGAAGGTGAAACTACTACTTTTCCAGTTTGATCAATTGCACCCCATTTACCATTAGATTTTACAGCAGCATATCCATAATCATTTTGCTCTGTTGCATCATCATAGATATAATCTACAATTACCACTCCATTTTTATCTACGAAACCATATTTGCCATCTTTTTTAGATAAAAATATTGTATTTGTTTTGAATATATCTTGTGAAGATTTATTTTCTAATCTAAAGTTGTAGTATTTATTTTCGTTATCTACTCTTACCTTAACATAACCATTAGTAGTATTTATTTCTGAAACGATTCCTGAAACTTTAACTTGAAAATTACTATCTAATAGATCTGTAAGTCCATCTTCTCTGTCAGCTTCTATAAAATTTTCATCTTTCATATATATCATATTTGTATAATTAAACTCTACTTTTGTTTCATTAGATAAATTAATTATTCCGTATTTTCCATCTTTTTTAGCTATATAATTTTCATCAGATATATATGATAAATCTTCATATGTACTTTCTAATTTGATCTCTCCATCTGTTGTTATAACTCCATACTTATCATTATTTGTTATTATAATATTATTTCCATCTATGCTCTCTACTGTATCAAATTTATCTTGTAGTTTCGTCTCTCCATTTGAATCTATTATTTTTAGACTTCCAGATTCTCTTACAACATATAAATCATTTCCGCAAACATTTAGAATTTGAGAATATTTGCATTCTAATACTTGTTTTTTATTATAATTTATTAATCCATAATTCCCATTTTCGTCTTTAACAACATATCCATCTTCATATTTATTTGTTAAAGGTGTTATCTCTGAATATGTATTATCTATTATAATATTTCCGCTATTATCTACTAATCCATATTTACCATCTTTAAGAGTTACTATACTATTTTTTACTCCCTTTAGTGGATATATATTATCATATTCACATGTAAGAAGTTCTTTTCCATTAAAATTTATAAGCCCATATTTTCCATTTTTGCTTACTTTCAAGGCATTAGTATCATATGTTAATAAGTTATTATTATCTATATTTTGAAGTGCCTCTATTTTATCATATGATGTAAATAATTCATTAGATTTATCATCAATTGCTTTTGAATCATAATTCCCATTTTCTAAGTCAACATTATTTTGATATATAAAAACTGCTTTTGTAGGATCAGGAATTATTATCATATCGTCATATTTAGTATCAATAATTGTTTCTCCTTTTGAATTTATAACTCCCCATTTACCTGATGAATAAACACTTATATATGAATTAGTTACTACTTTAGAGTCAGCTTTTTTATCTTGTTTTGCAAATTTAAAAATAAGCACTATACACATTATTATAACTATTAATAAAATCAAAACAGCTATTACTTTTTTTATATTTAATTTTGGTTCTCCATCATATCTTCTCCCTCGACTTGCCATATTTACCTCCAGGTTAAATTATTCATATATACTATATCAGTTTTAAGCGATTTTTTCAATAGATTACAAACAAAAAGAATAAAACCAAAAGTTTTATTCTTTTATATCTTATCTTTTTTTATTTACTTTAAAGGCTATTATACTCATATCATCTTTAGCTTTTCCAAAGTCATTATCTATTGCCTCATGTAGAATAATATCTGCTATTTTCTCTGGACTATCTGTTTGTATTTCTTCTAAAAGATATTTTACCCAAAGTTCTTTATTAGCATATTCATGGTTTGACTCTATAATGCCATCACTACAAATAACTACAATATCTCCACTTTCTAAATCTTTATCATATGTATCTATGTTAATATCATTAACTATACCTGTTGGCAATGATTCTGATTTTATTAAACTAACATTTTTATTTCTCTTTACATATGTAGGACATGCTCCATTTTTTAATATTTCCATCTTACCCTCATATAAATCTAATATTTCTATATCAAGTGTTGCATACATTTCTTCTTTGTTAGCATTTAAGATAGCAGAATTTATTAAATTTATAGATGTTTCTTTATCAAAACCTGAACTAAGAAGTCTCTCTAGCATACTAATTGCAATCTTACTATTTCTTCTTGCATCAGCACCTGAACCCATACCATCACTAATAGCAAGTAGGTATTTTCCATCGGCAAGTCTTATTTGAGATATATTATCTCCTGATACAATTGAATCATCTTTTTTTGCTTTAGATATTCCTGTCTGAATAATATATTTATCATCAGATATATAAGTATACATACACATATTTTTATTTAGTCTTATTCCACATTCTTGATTTTGAAGTATAAACTTATCATCTAAGACTCCTGAAATAACCTTATCTATTTGCTTTACTGGACATTTTTTACCATTCTCATTATCACAAATATTTGTATATACATTTACAATAAATCTTCCATTTTTTTCTTTTTTTATATTTATATCCTTAATATCTATATTTTTTTCTTCTAAAATAATTTTTATTTTATTTTCTTCCTCAGTATATTTATCTACTGTCTCTACTATACCACTTGCAATATCTTTTATTGCATCTGATACATTTTTCAATTGTTTAGATACGTTTTTATTATTTTCATCTAATTTCTTTTGCCAAATAAAATTATTTTTACTAATTCTATAAGACATATTTATAACTTTTATCATTTCTCTAATTTCTTGTAATTCTGAGTCTTTTATACTAGAGTCTTCTGCATTCATTAAATATATATTATGTTTTGCAAATATGCTAACTATTCCATTTTCAGTCATAACGCCATTTTCTAATAGATTATCTAAAATGTCTTCTATAATATTTTCTTCATTGTTATATATATCATCATATAAGACATTTCCTTCTAATCCATCTAGGCTACTTAAGAGTTCATCTTCAAATATTTCTAGGTTCTTTTCATATGATTCATTTTGTTCATAATTATTTGCCATGTCTGAAATAGTTTTAGATATACTAGTTAACTTTGTAATAGTTTCTTGACTTTCTTCTAAATTTCTTCCCGCTTCTGGCAATAATTTAGTATCTGGAATAACTTCCTCTATACTTATTTTTGCTCTTTTAGGTACAAATAATAATCCAACTGCTGCTATTAAAATCTCTTGAAACACTATTATATTATTTGTTCCACCATTAGAGGCATAAGCAACAGCAATATTTCCCAAAACAAAGCCAATAATAACTCCAATTTTTCCAAATTTATTAAGTAATCCTGCAATCATTCCAGAAATAGCATATGCTGCAATTAATACTTCCTCTCCTCCACCTATTATACTTAAAACTACTCCTACAGTAATTCCACTTGTTGCGCCTACTAATATTCCATTTCTCCATCCTAGATATAATACAATAAAAATACAAATAATATTTTTTAATGAAAATGAAAAAACACTTAAATTTCCTAAAGCTGAAACTGCTATTGCAATTAAAAGACTAGCTCCTATTACCTCTTCTACTGAAAATACTTTTTTTATTCCATATTCACTAATTACAGATATAGAATTTACGAATATTTTATAGAAAATATAAGTAGTTATACTAATCATAATTGAAGCTAAAAAGTCATAAAAATAAAATCCAGTGAATAATATGTATATTAGTTGAACAATAAACACAGAAAATGCTAAGTTGCCACCTATTTTAACTTTCTCATTACTATCTTCTATATTTCTTCTAGGTTTAGTAATTATAACAGATAGTAAAACTAATAAAGAACTAACAATATAAATTAATAATCCATTAATACCAAATTTTATAGTTGTACCAATCAAACTAGTAACATATACCATTACTAATGGAAGCCCTCTGCTTATACTAGCTGCAACTAATGCTAAGCCAAATGGAGAAATAATAAAATCATCTCCAAAACTTACCATTGAAATTAATAAACTTAAAATATAAACAGCCACATTCTGTTTTGTAAATATTTTTTTAGTAACTTCAAAATAATTTTTGCTACTTGCTTTTTTCGCTTCTTCGTCATATCCTAATTCTCTTGAAATATTTTGCAACATCCTTCACACCTCTTACTTTTTTAATTTACAACTATTTTAATACTTGTCTAATAATTTTTTTGTCAAAATTAGTCTTTGTATTTAAAAAAGTATATTACATTTTGTGATATATTTTTACTTATTTTACCCTAAAATTACTAAAAATACAATATATTTATCTTTTAAATTATATTAATAAATAGAAATATAGAAAAACAAGACTAGAAATCTAGTCTTGTTTTAATAATTTATTTCTTAAGTATTTTCTTTTTTATTAAGAATATACCTCCACCGATTAAAACTAAAGCTGTAATTCCTATAATGATCCATAATGTGTAATTTTTATTAGCACCTGTTGGTGGTAATATTACAACTTGTTGTGAACTATCAGCATCTGGTTCTTCTGGTGTTACTAAGTCTGATTTTGTATAAATTCCTTCATCTGGATTTGCCGGATCTCCAACTCCTAAGCTTTGATCAGCCATTTGTTGGTTACCAACAATTGAGAATTTCATTCTTCTACCTTGGTCATTAGATACTTGAACCATTTCAGCTAAGTTATTATATACCATACTATCATCTCCACTATCTGGAGTTAATGTTGAAGATAACATCATTTGTGTTTGTACTGATGATTGAACATCTTCGTTATATTTCTCTGGTGATAAGTTAACATCGCCTAATGCTTTTGTAGTTACAATTGCATTATAAGTGTTTAATGTGTTTGTAAACTTAGTATGAATTAAGTTAGTATCATCGCCTACATTTGTTCCTGTATTAGCATTAGATGTTAATTCTTCTACAGTTCTAATTGACCATGTTCTATTATTATCATTTGTAGGTAAGAATTGAAGGTTATTTGATACATAATCTACAACAGTATCTGCTCTTGATTTTGATATATTATTTATGTCATTTGGTGCATTTGATTTTCCTGTATAGTAGAATTGTTTATCCATGTAGTCTACTTCACCAACATTGGTCACTCTAAATGTATAAGTTAGTTCAATTCTAGCACCATACATCAATTCTTCGTCCATATATGTTGTAATTAACTCTGGTGTACTTTCTGAATTTTTACCTAATGTTATTCCTCTTAGTCTATATGCAGGGCCACGATTTTCATCAGGTACTCCTACATAATCTGCAGTATGTCCTTCATGTTCTGCATATGCTACGTTTGTAACAGATTTACCTGTGTCAAATAGTATTGTACCATCTGCAAGAGTAATCTTCATGTTAGATACTTCTTTATACATATCTAATTGTGCAATAGGTCTTTCTGCAAGTCCAAGGTCTATATCATCAATAACATATGACATAGAATTGTTGTTTCCTTGATCACCTGTTTCTGATCTATTATACTCAATTTCTGTATTTATAACACCTGTTTGAGATGTCATTGCAGTATTATCCATCAATTCTTTTATCATAGATACTTGTTTAGCTTGATCTTCATCAGAATTTACTTTTAATCCTGCTGCTAATACTTCTGCTCTAGCATTTACTAATGTACCATGAGTTTCTCCATCAATATTTTCTCTTCCCTTAGAGTAAGTATTTGAAGCATCTCTTACATTTCCTACATCTTTAGCATCTGATACACCACTTTGTGTAGCACTTTCTCCAATATTATAATAGTACATTACATTTTTATCTTTTCCATCTACATTTGTAGCTTCTCTGTCTATATATTTACTAATATTATATTTAGAAGCACTTCCATTTACTGGTGAAGTATTGTCATTAATTGTTATATTGTAATTTTGATTATCATAATTTGTATATGCATTAATTCCATTGTATGAGCCAGTTTGACTTACTCCTGCTTGGTATGTTGTACTCTTATAATCTTGACCATTATATGATTTAGCATTTAATCCTTCAGTAGATATAAATCCTTGTTCTCCATTTACATTGGTTGTTACACCTGATAGTAAATCTACAACTTCTTTTCCTTCACCGTCTTTTACAGTCAATGTTGTTTGAGTTGTATCACCATAAATGAATCTTATGAAGAAGTCTCCTGCTGGTATAGATTTGAATGCATACTCACCATCTTCTGTTATTTGATATCCATTTACTTTTGTAGCGCCAGGACCAGAAATTATTGGAGAAACAGTTTCTTTTTGTCCACTATAGTATCTTCTACTTTCAGATGAATCTGAACTATTTACATCTACCCAGTTACCATTTTCATATTTTCTAGCATACCATACATATTCACCTAAGTAATTTCCCGTTGGACTACCTGCATCATTTACATTAACTTCTTGAACAAGTTCAACTAACTGAACTGTTACACCATTAATCTTAGTTTCACCATTATCATATTTACCATTACCTACTACTGCTTTATCTGATGCTTCATTTCTTTCATCTTCAAATACATATCCAGTAAATGTTCTTTCATCAGAATCATTTGGAGGGAATACTAATCTAATATTTGGTGCTTTATCTGTATCATCTTCTACCCTATTTTGTACAGGGTCATCACTTATAATTAAGTCTCCATCACTATTTATATCTCTATTTGTTAAGTTACCTGCATTTGAGTCTTTATCTACTAGACCTGCATCATTTCCACTTACATCTTTATCTTTAGGATTATTATTATTATCTAATGTATCTGGAATAGTTGCTCCTGATTTATAATATGTTGAATAACCATTTAGTTCAGCCAAATTACGTTTTCCAAGACCTTTTTCATTTCCAGTTGAAACATCAACGTCCATTTGGACTCTGTCATCCATTCCATTTTCGTCAGTATGAGTTTTTACTTTAAGTGTTAAATATACAAATGCCATACCACCGTTTGTAGAAATAGTATCACTTCCATTCTCACCTTTTATTCCAGATAAGTATAAAGGTTCATAATAATTTGAAAGCGTTGTATTTTGTCTATTATTACTTAAAGTTGTACTTGTACTTACATTTAAGTTAGCTATTTTTTCAGCTGCTCTATTTCCTACGAATGTATTTTCATTAATTATTGGATTTGATCCATCATATTCATATTCGTTTTTATCATAGTAATCAACTATTTCATTAACAGCTGTATCATATGTTGATGATTGGTTTCTTACTGCAATTCTATATGTTATATATACTTGTAAGTCTTTTGCAGATGTTCCACCATTTGCACCATAAATACTTCCATCATATAAATATTCTGATTTACGTATTTCTCTTGTATATTTATATGTTCCGTTATATAAGTAATCACTTGCTCTTACAGATATATTCCAAGATCCATCATCATTAATATCTGCATCTTTATCATTATACATATATTCATGAGTTTTTCCATTTACTCTTACAATAGCTTTATATACGTCTTTTTGTATTGCTAAATCTGCTGTATCTCTTACATATATACCAAAGTCAACATTCCTACTTTGATCAGATTTTGATGTATATAATGAATACCATTTACTTCCTGCTGCAGTAACTGTATCTGATTGACTATTTGGATTATTTAAATTTTCAAGTACAAAATGGTCATAATCTGGTAGTTCTCTTACTTCTGCAACAATCATACAATCTTTAATATATTGCACTACACCGTTTACATCAGTAGAACCTACACCTTCTCCTATTAACCAATTTTCTAAGTCAGTATATGCTTTAGTATATGATTTATCATTTTTTGCAAACTCTACAAATTTATTCCAAGCTTCTTCAAATGTTAATGCTCCAGAAGCATCGCTTATAAAATCTCCATTATCTTTTTTTAGCTTTGTTTCTAATGCATAGGCTTGTTTCCATCCATTTGAGTTATAGTTATCTGGTGAAGAATCGATCTTAACAAATTTAGAGTTAAAAGCTTCTCTTCCTACATCTTTTGCATTAGAATATCCTCCACTTAAATCTTCTTTGTAATAAGTATTTTCGTATATTTGTCCATTATAAGTAAATTTAACTATATATTTTTCTAATGCATTTAAGTTATCAAATCTATAACTTCCCTTATCATCTGTTGTGGTTGACGCAACTAGACTTCCATCTCTCTTTAAGTATAAATCGACTAACATACCAGCATAAATACTATCTGTATTATCATCTGCATTAGCATTTAATCTACCATTTAATTTTGATTCTTTAGTATTTCTACCATCAACCCAAACTTTTCCTCCAATTACCATTGT
>CALXPX010000032.1 GCA_944390305.1 uncultured Clostridia bacterium | reverse complement strand
AAATAGAAGAAGAATTAAAAAATTTAAAAGAAGAAATATTAGTAGCAAAGGATGATAATAAGAAATTAATTGAGAAAACAGAAGAAATAGCAGAACTTTGGGAAACAAAGCAACAAAAATTGTCATATTATTTAGAACATAATGAATTAGAAAAAGTAAATACACAAATAGTACTTATAAAAGGATATTTAGAATCTGATTCAATGCAAGATGCAATTCCTGATTTAGAAGAGGGGTTATATATTATAGAACATATAAAAGAAAAAGAAGCGTTTAAATTAAAAAATATTTTCTAATTATTGAAGAAAGAAAAAAAGTATAGTATAATTTATTTGGAGGAATAAATTATGAGTGATAAAATTTATACCATAGAAGAAATAAGTAGTATTTTATATAAGATGTTAAAAAATAAACCAGTAAAAAAAGTAATTTTATTTGGCTCATATGCAAAAAATAAGGCAAGTAAAAATAGTGATATAGATTTGGTTATTGACACAAATAATACTTTAAAAGGATTTAAATTAATTGGTCTAATTTGTGAGATTGAAGAAAATTTAAATAAAAAAGTTGATGGATTTGAAAAGTCTGAAATTATAGAGAACTCAAAAATAGATAATGAAATAAAGAAAACAGGAGTAGTGGTTTATGAAAAATAAAGAATTTATATCTTTGAAGAAAATGTTAGACTATATAGATAAAGCATTTAAATATACAAAAGACTGTACATATGATACATTTAGTAGAAATGAAGAAAAGATTGATGCTACTATTTTTGCTATTAGCCAAATAGGAGAATTAGTAAAGAATATAGATAAAGAAACTCAAGCAAAATATTCTACAATAGAATGGAATATTTTAAAAGGCTTAAGAAACAAAATAGTACATGATTATGAAGGAATAAATGTTAATATAATTTGGGATATTATTCAAAATGATTTAAATCCACTAAAAAATAAAATTGAAAATGTATTAAATGAAGAAAGAAAAAAGGTATAGTATAATTTATTTTTAGGAATAAATTATGAGGGTAAATTTTACTAATAATACTAAAAAATAAATTTAGGCAGACTAAAAAGTTAAAGAAAAGCTTTTTAATCTGCCTAAATTTTTTATAAATATATAAAACCGAGATTTGAATAACTATATTTTAAATCAAATTCATTTTCTTCATTTCATCTTCCAAAATTTCTTTGTTTTTATCAGACAATTCAATTAAAGGAAGTCTAGGCATACCAAAATCATATCCAATTAATTTTAAAGCATATTTAACAGGTATAGGGTTTACTTCAGAAAATAAACTATTAATTAAATTTAAAGAATTTAATTGTTTATTTAATGCTTCTTTTGTATTACCATTTAAATAATCCATTACCATTTCATGTGTAAATTTAGGTGCTATATTAGAAAGTACAGATATAACCCCAAGCCCACCAAGTGATAGAATAGGTATAATTTGATCATCATTTCCAGAATAAACTATTAAATCATCTCTGCATAACTGTTTTATTTTAGCAACTTGTGAAATGTTTCCACTTGCTTCTTTTATACCGACAATATTTGAAATTTTAGAAAGTTCTAAACATGTTTCAGGAAGTATATTAATGCCAGTTCTACTTGGAACATTATACAAGATAATAGGCAATTTAGTAGAATTTGCAATAGCTTCATAATGTGCTATTAATCCTTTTTGAGTAGTTTTATTATAGTAAGGTGTCACAACTAAGCATCCGTCACATCCAACTTCTTCAGCATATTTAGTAATAGAAATTGCAGACGAAGTATTATTAGAACCAGTTCCAGCTATAACTGGTACACGCTTATTTACTTTATCTACTACAAATTTAATAGTTTCTTTTTTTTCAGAGTCACTCATAGTAGAAGATTCTCCCGTAGTACCACAAACAATTAAGGCATCAACATTATTTTCAATCTGATTTTCAATCATCCTGCCAAATACATCAAAGTTTACTCCATTTTCATTAAAAGGAGTCGCAAGAGCTGTTCCACAGCCTTTAAATATAATAGATTTCATAATAAATCCTTTCTTTACAATTAAGACTAATGAAAAAGAAAATAAATTATTATATTTCTGAAAATTGCCTTAACCATAAATACAATTTTAATATATCATATTATATTGACTTTAGCAATTAATTAGAATAAAATTTATTTGAATTATGTGAAAATATTAAAGAACTACATATTTAAAAATTCAAAAAAGAAGGTAAAACAAATGAAATATTTTGAAATATCTAATAAATCTGTAGATGAGATATACAAAATACTAAAAACGGATTCAAACGGCTTAAGTGCAAAAGAGGCAAATAAAAGATTAGATAGAGATGGATTAAATATAGTAATAGAAAATAAAAAAAGAGGCCCAATCTATTTTTTAATAAATTCATTTAAAGATAAATTTATATTAATTTTAGTAATTTTGGCAATTATTAGCTTTATAAGCCAAGATGTACTAGGAGCAATAATTATAATAATTTTAGGCATATTAAGTGCCTTAATTAGTTTTGCTCAAAACTATTCAACATATAGATTCGATGAGAAACTTAAATCAAAATTAAAAAGTAAAACTACTGTATTTAGAAATAAAGATAAAGACACAGTAATCTACGCAGAAAATGTAGTTGTAGGAGATTTAATTACACTAACAGCAGGTTCAATAGTTCCAGCAGATATGGTACTTTTAGAATCAAAAGATTTATTTGTAAATCAATCTGCATTTACAGGTGAAAGTATACCAGTTGAAAAAATAGCAAACAAAGGTGGAAGAGAAGAAGATGATGTATTTAATATTCCCAATATATGCTTAATGGGATCAAATGTAGTAAGTGGTAAAGGAATTGGTGCAGTTATAACAACAGGATTTAACACATACCTTGGAAAAATGAATAAAGAAATAAATAAAAAGAAAGAGCCAACCAACTACACAAAAGAAATGGATAGTATTACCAAACTACTTATTAGATGTATGATAATAGTTTCAGTAGCAGTATTTTTAATATTTGGATTTATTAGAAATAACTGGAGCGAAGCACTTTTATTTGCATTATCTGTTGCAGTTGGAATAACACCAAGTATGCTTCCAATGATAGTAAATGTAAATTTAACTAAAGGAAGTAGAACTCTTGAAAAAAAGAAAACTTTAGTAAAAAATATAAAAGCAATACAAAATTTAGGAACAATAGACATTCTTTGTACAGACAAAACTGGAACTTTAACTCAAGACAAAATAGTTTTACAAAAATATATAGACTTAAACGGAGATGAAGATTTATCTATTTTAAAATATGCATATTTAAATAGTTACTTAAGCACAGGCTTGAAAAATATAGTAGATAGAGCAATAATGTCATTTGGAAAAGAACATAAAGTAGATATAGAAGGATATATAAAACTTGATGAAATACCATTTGATTACACAAGAAAAAGAATGAGTGTAGTTGTAAAAAAAGATGATTATACACTAATTACAAAAGGAGCATTAGAAGAAATTTTAAAAATTTGCACAAAAGTTAATAATAAAGGTGAAATTCAAAATATAACAAAAGAAAAAATTGAGATAATACAAGAAAAAGCAAAAGATTTAGCTAAAAAAGGAATGCAGGTAATTGCAATTGCAAGTAAAAAAGAATATCCTGGTATAAATATCTTTAATGAAAAAGATGAAAAGAATATGACATTTATAGGATTAGTAGGATTCTTAGATCCACCTAAAAAAGATGTAAAACAAACAATAAAAGAATTGAAAAAATATGGAATACAAACAAAAGTAATTACTGGAGATAATCCTTATGCAACAGAAAATATATGTAGTTTAGTTGGAATTGAAGGAGATATTTTACTAGGCTCAGATTTAGAAAAAATGACAGATGAAGAATTAAGCAAAAAAGTAGAAAAAGTAAGTATATTTGCAAGAATGAATCCAATGCAAAAAGAAAGAATTGTTAAAGTACTAAGAACAAATGGACATGTAGTTGGATATATGGGAGACGGAGTAAATGATGCAGCATCATTGCATTTAGCAGATGTAGGAATATGCGTAAATACAGGTGCAGATATTGCTAAAGAGTCAAGTGATATTATTTTATTAGAAAAAAGTTTAAAAGTTATATTAGATGGAGTCTTAGAAGGTAGAAAAGTATATGCTAATATAGAAAAATATATGAAGCTAGCAATAAGTTCAGATTTTGGAGATGTATTTAGTATATTAATTGCAAGCATTTTCCTACCATTTTTGCCACTTTTACCAATACAAATGCTTTTACAAGATTTTTTATTCCAGTTTTCACAAATAGCAATACCATATGATAGTGTTGATGAAGAATACATAATTAAACCTAGAAAATGGGATACTAAAAATTTGGGAAGATTTATGGTAGTTATGGGAATGACAAGCTCAGTTATAGATGTAATAGCATTTGCGATATTCTGGTTTATATTAGGATATAATTCAGTAGCAAATGAAGCTTATTTCCAAACGGCTTGGTTTATAGAATGTTTAATATCACAAACATTAATAATACACTTTATACGTACAGAAAAAGTACCTTTTATAGAATCAAGGGCAAGCAACTCTTTAATAGCAATGTCATCAGTTACAATTATAGGAACAATTTTAGTGCCAATTTTACTACACTCAATTACAGAATTCCATTTTGTAATACTACCTGCTAAATTCTATCTAGTAGTACTTATATTAATATTTATTTATACTATTCTTTCACAAATAGTTAAAAAGAAATATATAAAGAAATATCATGAGTGGTTATAAAGCTAAGGAGAATAAAGTGACAAATTATAGTAACTTTTTTGCATGTCTATTAAGTAAGAAAAAAGCTTGATATAATATAAGAAAAAAGGTATTATTATGATATATTATATTGAAAGGAGCCTAATTATGAAACGGTTGAAAAAATTTTTGGTAGATGGACAAAAATACATATTTGATGGTGAAAAGGTTCAAATTCGTTTTGAAAATGAGTGTGAAGGGCTTGTTAAAGAAACTAAAACTTTAAATGCCCATAGAACAAATTATCTAAAGACTATTTGTTTAGTTCTTAACAATAGTTGTAATTTAGGGTGCGAATATTGTTTCGCTAATAAAGGTCAGTACAATAAACCAAATGAGCAAATGAGTTTTGAAACGGCTAGGCAGGTAATAGATTCATTGGTAACAGAAATAAGAAAAAACAGTGGAAAAGAAATGTCCATATCTTTCTTTGGAGGGGAACCATTATTGAGCTTTGAATTAATAAAAAAGATCGTAGATTATATAGAGAGTTACTATTCTGATTATTTGGTACACTATATGATTACGACAAATGGCACTTTAATCACCAAAGAAATTGCAGAATTTATGGAAGAAAATAAATTTGACATAATGATTAGTATAGATGGGACGCAAGAACAGCATGATTATTATAGAAAGTTTTTGAATGGTTATGGTTCATACCTAAAAGTATTAGGAGGAATTGCAAATTTTCAAAACCCAAAGATATTAAATGCTAGAATAACAATTACTGATATTAATTCGGATATTTGCAGTTATATAGACAGTATTTTAGATTTGGGAGTCGGAAGGATTACTTTTGCAGTAGATTATAATATTTCAGAAGTTGCCTTTCAAAATTTCATAATTTCTTTAAAAAATCTTATTGAAAAATACTTTAAAGATATTGCAAAAGGTAAATTATATGATATCACAAACTTTTCAAGAGTAATCATAAATCTTGCTCTAAATCAAAGAAATCTTTCACACTGCAATGCTGGAATCTCATATTTAGCAGTTTCAGCAGATGGAAAATATTATCGGTGTCCTAGGTTCGTTGGAAATGAAGAGTTCTCACTAGGGAATGTTAAAGATGAAAAATCTTTCAATAAGAAAATGGAAGATTTTAAAGAAAGACTTTCAATTCCTGACAAAAGAAATTTTCATTGTAATCAATGTGTATATGTTTATCTATGTGGAGGAATGTGTTATCATCATTCTTATATGGTCTCTAATTATGAATTTAATACTACGCCAAGGGAATGCAATGAAAGAATTACCATATTTGAAGGTATAATAAAAGGCCTATGTCAACTTTCAACCAAAGAAAGAAGAACTCTTCTTTTGTTCTATACCAATCTTTGGAATTTAATACGAAAGGGGGAGCAAAAATGAGAGAATCTTTTGAGAACCAGGCTATTGATTTTGGACTTACCTCGAGTGAGCTTGAAGAATTATGGCTTAGTTCTAAGACTTCTGTATGCGAAGGCGGATCAGAAGGAGGCGCAGGCTAATATAGCTAAATGTTAGCCAATTTGGAGGCGAATTGGATGCTGTTAATACAAAATCTAATTCGTCTCATTTTAATAAATTATATTAGGAGAATAAATTGAAAGAATATATTAACTTTTTAGGTTTAAATGAAGTAGAGAAAGAAAACAGGATTATTGTTACAAGCTCAAGCAATAGAGATATACTTTTAAGTGGAAAATTTTATTATCCAATATTAATAACAAGGCTAAACAATAATATAATTATTTCTTGCTCACCCAAATATGTAGAAGATTTAAAAGAAATTGAATTGATAGAAGAAGATAAATTAAAAGAAAAATTAAATAAATTTGCAGAAAAATATTTTGAAAATTTTGAAATAAAAGAGATGAATAGATTAATAAAGATAGCCAATAAAAATAATATTAATTGCGAAAATGTAGAATTGATTGATGAAAATAAAAAACAATATTTTTACAATATCGTAAAGAAAAGTAAAGAATTAAAATATAAAGAACAAAAATGGAATGAATTTAATAAGCTAAAAGCACCTTTTCGGAATTAATTATGGGATAATTCAAGATGAGAAAATAGTATCATTGGGATATATATCAAACATAATAAATAATATGGCGAATATTGTAATTCAGACAGAAGAAGAATATAGAAATAAGGGGTTCGCTACAAAAATCGTAGAGAAAATTTCAAGAAAATGTCTGCAAAAGGGAATTATTCCTATATATTGGGTAAATAAAGATAATGAGTCATCAAAAAATGTCGCAAAAAAAGCAGGATTTAAATTACTTAGCAAAGAAATAGTATTAAGCATATAAAAAGATTGACTAAATGAATAAATATGTATACAATAAATGTATTAGTATTATACTATTTTTCATTTTAAAATAGGAGAAGAATATGGAGAATTATAATTGCAAATGAAACGCTTGCAGATAGTTATGGAAATGTAAGTTTTAATGATGATTCTATGGGAAATGGTATAAAGAAATATATGACAAACATTTGGTAGAATTAAAAGAACTTATGAATTACTTTATAAAAGTAGTTAATGCATTATTCAGCAAATAAGAACAATAAAGGAGGATGTATGGGACTTAAAGTTCAAAATGTTAGTAAAACATTTGGAGAAAAAATAGCTGTAGATAATATTTCTTTTGAAATAGATAAACCAGGTGTATTTGGTTTACTTGGAACAAATGGTGCTGGTAAATCAACTACAATAAGAATGATATTAGGCATATTAAGAAAAGATTCAGGAAATATTGCATGGAATGGAAAAGAAGTAGAAAGAAAATATGTTAATTTTGGATATCTTCCAGAAGAAAGAGGAATATATCCTAAAATAAAAATATGTGATCAATTAATGTATTTAGCAAAATTAAAAGGCATGAAGAAAAAAGAAGCAGAAGAATCAATGAATTTTTGGCTTAAAAGATTAGAAGTTGAAGAATACAAGAAAATGCCTGCAGAAAAATTATCAAAAGGAAATCAACAAAAAATTCAGTTTATAACATCTGTAATACATAATCCAGAGCTGCTAGTAATAGATGAACCTTTTAGTGGTCTTGATCCAATAAATACTAATCTTCTTAAAAATGCAATTCTAGAATTAGTAAAAAAGGGAACATACATAATAATGTCAAGCCACCAAATGGCATCAATAGAAGAGTTCTGCACAGATATATTAATATTAAATAGAGGAAAAACAATTTTAAAAGGAAATCTGCAAGAAATAAAAGAAGGATATAAAGCAAATAAATTAGAATTAATTACAAAAGTAAACGTAGAAAATGAAATAAAAGAACTTGGACTAAAAATAGATAAAAAACTAGATAATAGATATGATATTTTAATAGATGATGAAGAAGATTCACAAAGATTATTAAACCTATTAATTTCTAAAAATATATTTGTAGAAAAATTAGAAGTAAAAAAACCAAGTCTAAATGACATATTTATAGAAAAGGTAGGTGATAAATAATGAAAAGCTTATTTGAAGTAATATCATTTACTATAAAAGATATGGTAAAAAGAAAATCTTTTATAATATCTAATATAATTATTTTATTAATAATTGTAGTAGGATTTAATGTACCTAAATTTTTAGGAGCAGACACAAAAAATGCTGAAGAAGTTACAGTATTAGATAATACAAATATATTTGAAGGAAAATTAGATGAATTAAACAATAGTTTTAAAGAACTAGGATATGATGTAGTAATAGACAAAACAAGTAAAATAGATGAAATAAAAAATAAAGTGCAAAATGAGGAAATAACTTCTGCTATAATTTTAACAGAAAATGAAAATGGACTTAATTTTGAATATGTAGTAAATGGTATGGGGCTAACTACATCTATTCCAACAGATGTAATAAATGCTATTCAGCTTACATACCAAAATATGCAGCTAAGTAAACTTGGAATACCAGAAGATAAGCTTCCAATGCTGAATACAGGAAATAACATACAAGTTGTATCACTATCATCAGATGAAAGTAGCGGAAATATATTTATAATGATGATACTATCAATAGTTTTATTTTATGCTATTTATTTTTATGCATATCAAGTATCAACTGCAATAACAGTAGAAAAAACATCAAGAATAATAGAAACTTTAGTAACTTCAACAAGTCCAAAGATTATAGTACTTGGAAAAACTATAGGAATAGGTATTGTAGGAATTATTCAAACTTTGGTATTAATATTAGTGGCTGTAATTTGTGCAAAAGTATTCTTACCAGGAGAAATGCTTTCAATGATACTAGAAATGACGAAGTTAAGTCCACAGATAATTGGAATTATAGCAATATATTATCTTCTAGGATATTCATTATACGCATTGCTATATGCTCTAACAGGTTCAACAGTATCTAAACCAGAAGAAGTACAATCAGCAAATGGACCAGTAGCAATACTTGCTGTAATAGGATTTTATTTATCATACTTTACAATGATGAACCCAACTAGTAATTTAAATGAAATAGCAGCTTTAGTTCCTATTTCATCACCATTTTGTATGCCATTTAGAGTAATGATGGGATTATCTGATACAAACGAAATTATATTATCTATTATAATTTTAGTTGTTACTATCCTTCTTGTGGCACATATATCAATCAAGATATACTCATCAGCTATATTAAATTATGGAGAAAAAATTAATCTAAAGAAAATGTTTAAGATGTATAAAAGCAAAAATTAAATATAAATAAAAACCATCCCATCTTATTATTTACTATTTTAATAAGATGGGATGATATTACTCTTTTTTACTTAATAAAAATTTATCTATAACTTTATTAGTAATTCTTTCAAGTGTATTTTTCCTAATAAGTTCAACAATAAATCCACATACAAACACAATTAAAATAGATACAATTGCCTTTAGAAACAAATATGAAGTATTGGTATTTATATTTAATAAATAAGCAAGATTATCCCACATAAAATGCTTAAAAAATGTATTATCATGGAACAAATAAATTCCTAAAGTAGTTGATGCAATAATATTTATAAACTTATTATAAAAAACTTTAATTTTTATAAAAAATAAAAATAAAGAAACTGAAATTATTAAAGTAAAAGGTGAATTAACACTTGCAAAGTAAAAAGTGTTAAACCTAACATAAGTAATATTTTTTAGAAAATCTATTCCTAAAACTAGTAAAAAACTAACTAAATAACTAGATATTAATAATATAATAGAAGTTTTTTTATTAGGAATAGCTTCTTTAAATCTACTAAAATATGCACCAATAATATATAAAGTAATAAACCATATTACATTAGAAAATTCAAAATTTAAAAATGAAAAAGTAGGAAAAAAAGATTGTAATAATATAAGTAAAATAATTAATTTCTTTAATTCATTTTTATTAAAACAATTGAAAGCTTTATTTATAAATGGAGATAATATGTAAACTATTAAGTATGGAAGCATAAACCAATAACTACCAAAAATACTAAGAAAAAGTAGCTGTAATGCATTTAATAATGAATAATGTGCTCCATTAACAATAATAGAAAGTACAAATCCTAAAATGCAATATGTAAGCAGCTGAAGTATTAATTTTATAAATTTCTTTAATTTAAATTTTTGATTTATCATAAAATATCCAGAAATAAGTAAGAAGCAACAAGCTCCAGCTTTACCGCCAATAGTTAAAAACTGAATAATTAATCTATTTGAAGTAATATAATTACCAAAATTTAATTCTGTATATAATGCAAAATGATGCATAATTATAAGTATTATACTAACTATTCTTAATAATTCTAAATTAGACTCTCTTTTATTTACCATAACTAAAATCCCCTTAATATTTAAAAAAATTATTACATAAATAAATTTTATTGTCAATAAATAGCATTAGTAATATAAATAATTTGAAAATTAAATTAATTATAAGTTAATTAGAACAATATATAAAATATAAACTTATTATATAATTATATAAAAAACTACTTGACTAAAAAAATAAATATATATAAAATAAAGAAAAAGAAACAAAGGAGAAAACAAATGAAAAGCTCTAGAAGCGTTGAGGCTGTATATATATATATATATATCGTAGAATTTAATAAAATAAACATAAATAAACATAGAGAAACTATGCTTTTTAGGAGAATCTAAAAGGCATAGTTTTTGTTATCTAAAGAATAAAAAAATATAATAATGAAATAATAGAAATAAGAATTAAAAAAATAATCAAGCAATAAAAAACAATTACAAAATAAAATTAGTTATGATATAACATATATGTTAGCAGAAGAAAAAGGAGGAAAGAACAAAATGAAAAAAGTAAAAAGTAGTGCACAAGGAATAACATTAATAGCATTAGTAGTAACAATAATAGTGTTACTAATACTAGCAGGAGTAGCAATAAGTTTAACAATAGGAAGTAATGGAATATTTACAAGAGCAGAAAATGCAGTAGATAGATATGAAATAGCAGCAAAAGAGGAGCAAGATGAGTTAAATAAAGCATCAAACTTCATAGATAAATATATGAATGGAGAAAATGAAGATGAAGAAGTAAAAGTAGAAGGGGTAAAAGTGCCAAAAGGCTTTTATTATGTAGGAGGAACAAAGAAAGATGGAATAGTAATATCTGATAGTAAGGAAGATGAAAATAAATATAAAGCGCAAACAGATGCAGGAAATTCACAAATACCAGGAGATGGATTAGTAGGAAATCAATTTGTGTGGGTGCCAGTAGATAATCCAACAGATTTTAGAAGATATTCAAGCTATAATAATAATGGTTCAACACAGTCGTATTCAGATTATGATGAACCA
Organism: uncultured Clostridia bacterium; assembly: GCA_944390305.1. GTDB lineage: Bacteria > Bacillota > Clostridia > TANB77 > CAG-508 > CAG-793. The sequence continues at coordinate 777 of CALXPX010000032.1, read as the reverse complement.
TCACAAGAGGGATACAGATATCCAGATGAAGTAGAAGAATATAACGCTATGCTGCAAAGTGTAGAGGACAATCAAGGATTTTATGTAGGAAGATACGAAGCAGGAAAGGAAAATATAGAAGGAATAGATACAGTAGTAAGTAAGAAAAATGCAGAAGTATGGAATAATATTCCATGGGGAAATAGCATGACAGACATAGGAAGTACTGGAGCAGTAGTAAAAGCACAAGGAATGTATACAAATAAAGAAACACATAATGTAACAAGTACATTAATATATGGAACCCAGTGGGATGCAATAATGTTATGGATAGATCCAGCATATAAAACATCAAGTTGTGCAGATGATTCATTTGTAAAAAATTCAGAAGGAAAAGGAAATTACTCAGATAGTGATAGTACTAATAATCCAGCAAAATGCGGATCAAGTGATAATTATAGAGTAAATAATATATATGATTTAGCTGGAAATGTTTTTGAATGGACAATGGAGGCGCGCTCTCCTCGCTATCGAGTTTTTAGAGGAGGCTATTACTCCGATTCAGGCTCCGGCATTCCCGCTTCTAGTCGTTACGTCGACGATCCAGACCGTCCGAACACCAACCTACGGTTTCCGTGTCGCTTTATACTTGTAGGCCTGAACGCTAAAGCCGCTGACTTTAAATAGAACTAAAAATAGCGAGAGTGAAAAAATTTTTAACATATGGATTTAGGTCAAGTTTTTAGACACATTTTTTTACGAATTTCTATAAATTATTCCAGCTTCGCTGGAGGAGCT
>CALXPX010000031.1 GCA_944390305.1 uncultured Clostridia bacterium | reverse complement strand
TTTAATGTCTGATTGTCTATTTTTGTTTTATATATTTCCACATTGTATACCAATTTTGTGGATACTAACTTTTCTCCGCTACTATCTAATACATTACCTCTAGCTGCCTTTATAGTTGTTTCTCTTGTTAATCTAGTATTAGATTCCTCTCTATATTCTTTTCCTTTTACAATTTGTAAATTAAATAGTTGAAGTAAAAGTATTATTCCTATTATGTATACAATAGCCATTAAAATATTGTATCTTAATTTATTTTCACTTCTATTCTCCATTCTTCCTCCAATTAAAAGTATCTGGTAAGTATTTTTTTACCTTTGAATGAATCTTCTATATAATAACCTAATTTTCTAATTAATGGATAGAAAATTATTATTAATAAAGTATTAAATATTATTTCTACTAGCAAAGTAAGTATAAAAGTTAAAATTTCTAATTCTGCACCTGCACTAAATACTTTTACCATGTATGTAGCTACTTCATAAAGTACTGTACTTCCAGCAGCCATTAAAATAATTGTAACTCTACTGTCTTTTGAAAAATTTTTGTCAAAATATTCTCCAAGTAAACCAATTAAACCTAAAAATGCAGAAGTAAAACCTAAATTATTGCCTATATTTAAGTCCAAAATAATACCAAATATAATGCCAAATATTCCTCCTAATTTATTTCCTACAAATAGTCCGATAAACAAAGTTAGAAACACAAATAAGTTAGGCATTATCCCACCTATATTAAACCAAGAGAAAAAATTGGATTGTAAAAAGTAAATTAAAAAGAATAATAATATAACAATTAAAATAACTTTGAATTTTCTCAATTTATCTCTCCTTTATTGTTTTGTTATAACTAAAACTGTTTCTAACTTTGAAAAATCTGTAGATACTTCTATTTCGGCATACCTATCTGTTTCATTTTTTGTATTTACAACATTTTTTATATTTCCTATTAATATTCCTTTTGGATAAATTCCTCCTAGTCCAGATGTAACAACTTCATCTCCTTGCAATATTGTACTATCTGCTGGAATATATGTTGCCTTTAATGTTTCTGTATTATTTAAAGTTCCTTTTAATATAACACTATCTTGTACATTTGATATATTTGCACTTACATTACTTGCTGTATCTATAATAGTTTGAATTTTAGCTGTGTTGTTTGTTACAGATACTACATGTCCTACTAGTCCAGATTCAGATATAACTGGCATATTAATATCTATTCCATCATCACTTCCAGCATTAATTACTATTATTTTATCATAATTACTAATACTTCTTTGTATAACATACGCTGGAACAGTAGTATAATCAGAATATTTATCTTTAAGATTTACATATTCTTTTAATGTATTGTTTTCTGATTTTAATATTTCTAGTTCCCTTACTTGTTCTTGAAGTTTACTATTTTCATCTTTTAATTTTTGATTTTCCTCTTTCAAAGATTCAATATCACTTAATTCTTGTTCATTTCCAGTAATTTTATTTTTTAAATACACTATACCATTTTGTATAGGCATAAAAAGTGTTCCTACTGTACTTTCCATAAAAGACAAATTTCCTGTACTAATATTAGATATAATTACAACTACAATTAGAATAATAATTGTTATAATAATTCCTATCATACCAGCTTTATTTTTCATTATAAACCTCTTTTTTCTGTGTTAAGTAACACACCTTTTAAATTATCTATATTTTCTAAAACTTTTCCTGCTCCAATAGCAACACACTCAAGTGGAGTATCTGCTACATATGTTTGCACTCCTGTTTTTTGTGCAATTAAATTATCTAAATTTCTAATTTGAGCTCCTCCTCCTGCTAAATATATACCATTTACAATAATATCTGATGCAAGTTCTGGAGGTGTAACAGATAATGTATTTATAATTGCCTCTAGTATCTCACTTATTGGTTTTTTCATAGCTTCTTCTATATCTTTAGATGATACTGTTACATTTTTTGGAAGCCCTGTCTCTAGATCTCTACCTCTTATTTCTTTAGTCATTTCTGATACAAGAGGAAGAGCACATCCTAATTCTATTTTTAAATTTTCTGCTGCAGTTAAGCCAATTGCAATACCTTTTTTCTTTTTCAAATATTCTACTATGCTTTCATCTATTTCATTTCCAGCAACTCTAATTGATGTACTTGAGACAATGCCTCCTAATGAAATGACTGCAACTTCTGTAGTTCCACCACCTATATCTATTATCATGTTTCCTACTGGTTCTTTTACGTTAAGCCCAGCACCAATAGCAGCAGCCATAGGTTCTTGAATTAAGTATACTTCTCTTGCATTAGCTTGCAAGAATGCTTCTTCAATAGCTCTTTTTTCTACTTCTGTTATACCAGATGGAACTCCTACAACTACTCTTGGCTTTCCTGCATTATATTTTTGGCATACTTTTTTTAGCATATTTTTAAGCATTAGTCCTGTTGCAGTAAAATCAGCAATTACCCCATCTTGCATTGGCCTTACAGCCTTAATATTTTCAGGAGTTCTTCCAAGCATATCTCTTGCTTCTTTTCCTGTTGCTACAATTTCTCCTGTAACTCTATCTAAAGCTACAACAGAAGGTTCTCTTAATACTATCCCTTTACCTTTTAAAGCAATTAAAATATTTGCTGTTCCTAAATCCATTCCAATATCTTTTGAATTAAAATCAAATAAACTAAACTTCATCGTCTTCTTTCCTCTCTAAAAATATACTTTGGTAATTTCCATCACCAATAATAATATGATCTAATAATACAGTTCCAAGTAATTTGGAACACGCAACAATTCTATCAGTAAATAACTTGTCTGATTTACTAGGTCTAGGATTACCACTTGGATGATTATGCACAAGAATAAATTTAGGTATTTGTTCTTTTACAATATCGCTTAATATTTGCATTGGAGTTATGATTATTTCTTTATTATTTCCAACTTTTAAATCATTTATTTTTATTAATTCATTACTAGAATTTAGCATTATTACTTTCAAAATTTCCTGTTTTTCGTATCTGAGCTCATCCATAAATAAATCAGCAATATCTTTAGTTGATTTAATTATTTTATTCATCTTTTGAATTGGTAATTTCATCCTTTTAGCAAGTTCGCAAATAGCTTTAATTTGTATCGCTTTCACTTCTCCGATACCTTTTACTGATTCTAACCTTTCTAATGAAATATATTCCAATTCCCTTAGCTCGTTTGTTAATAGTAAAATCCTACTTGCTAATTCTAAAGCTGTTGCATCTTTAGTTCCAGTTTTTATAATTATTGCCAGTAACTCAGCATTTGATAACTTTTTAGCACCATACATTTTCATTTTTTCATATGGTCTTTCTGATTCTGGAAGTTCTTTCATTTTTAACGGCATAAAGTTTCCTTTCTGCCCCCAATAAAACTAAAATTTTCTATATATAAATATTGATATGATCATTCCTATAATACTTGAAATATTAATATTAAACATTATTCCAAATGTTAATTTTACAACACCTAAATCCAAAGGTACTGGATCAGGTATTCCAAAAGTTTGTCCATATGAAAGCCAACTAAGCCAGCTAACATTTTGAGCTAATTGCCCTATTAGTCCACCTATAACTAAACCACATAATATAAATATAATTAATATTAATGTACTTTTATCTCTTGTTGCCATTTTTCCCTCCATTTTTCCTTACGGATAATTATTTTTTAACAATCTGTATTATATATTTTTTTCCATATATTTTCAAGGTATTTTATGTAAAAAATATATAGTTTTTTTACATATTTTTTTAAATCTCTTTTCTTTTAAAACATTTTATGGTATATTATTATATACTAATATTATGGAGGAATATATGAAATTTGAAAAGTTAAGTGAATATAAATTAAAAATAACACTATCTATGGAAGAACTTCCTAATAATAACAATGACTTAGATAGTTTAATGTCAGACCCAGCTTCCGCAAGAAAATCTTTTCTTAACATTTTAAACAAAGCTAAAGACGAAGTTGGCTTTAATATAGGGAATAATAAAGTTAGAATTGATGCTAAATATCAAAGTGATGGCAATTTTATATTTACAGTTACTAAATTAGTTCCTAAAAAGAAAACTGTTCAAAAAGTTAAACCTAAAAAGGTAAGTATTAATAGAGAAGAAAATTGCTTAATTTATAAATTTGATAATATAGAAAACTTTTTTAGCTTGTGTAATTTCTTACAAAAGCAAAAAATTAATCGCTTAAATAGTTTTTGTAAAACTACTGAATTATATAAGCTAGAAGATTATTATTATTTAATATTAGATCAAATAAATAATGAATATAAATACATAGGAAAAATATATTCATGTATGACTGAATTTGGTACCTTTTTTTCTACTCAAGAGGTTATGACTTTTATGCTAAAAGAAAGAGGAAGATTAATCATAAAAAATAATGCTATACAAATCTGTCAAAAACATTTTAAGTAAAGAAATAGCTCAAAATTATATCTGAGCTATTTTTTATTCTAATATTTCTAATCCCGCAAATTTAGCCATAAGCCTTTTATGTCCAAACTTTTCAAATATAATATCTACTTTTATATCATCAGCCTCATTTTCTAAATTTGAAATTATACCTTCTCCAAATTTTTTATGGAACACTTTTTGTCCTACTTTATATTTAGATAAATCTACTTCTTTAGCAGATTTTTTCATATTTAAATTCATTAAAAAGCTTTCAGCTGTCCTAAATTTAAAATCATTTTTATTTGTGCTTTCTTTTTTAAGTTCATTATTATCATTATTTATATCAATTTTGTAGGTTGTAACCTTTGAATTAGTGCTATTTCTATATCCCCATTCATATTTAGAATCTGGAAATTCATCTTCATCACTTTCTTTTTCATTCATTGCATCTTCATATCCATCTAGTAAATCTGCCGGAATTTCTTTTATAAACCTAGATGGTGGATTGTAACTAGTAGAGCCAAAGATTGTTCTTTTCCTTGCAAAAGTTAAATATAAATAATTTTTTGCTCTAGTAATACCTACATAGAATAATCTTCTTTCTTCTTCAATGTCATCTGGATTATCCATAGATTTATGTCCTGGAAAAATACCATCTTCCATACCCACTAAAAATACTACTGGGTACTCTAATCCTTTTGCACTATGAAGAGTCATAAGAGTTACCATATTGTCTGTTTCTTCTATATTATCTGTATCGCTAGATAAAGATATACTTTCCAAAAACTCTGTTAGAGAATTATCCGCTGATTCTTTTTCAAATTCCATTGCTACAGTTAAAAACTCTTCTAAGTTCTCTATTCTACTTTCTGCTTCAACTGTATTTTCATTTTTTAGAGCATTTGTATATCCTGTTTTATTTAAAGTTTGTTTTATAAGCTCTGATATAGGTACATCTAATGTTCTTAACTCTTCTATTACATTAATAAACTCTCTAGTATTATTATATATTCTAGGTATATATTTATCCGCTTCTTTAATTACATTATACATTGAAATACCATTTTCCGCAGAAATTTTTTCTATATTCTCTATACTAGTTTTTCCAATTCCTCTTTTAGGTTCATTGATTATTCTTTCTAAAGAAATATTATCTGAAGGATTAGCTATCAATCTTAAATAGGCAATAATATCCTTTATTTCTTTTCTTTCATAGAATTTTAATCCTCCAACAATTTTATATGGTATATCTTCTCTTCTTAAAACATCTTCTATTGCTCTTGATTGAGAGTTCATTCTATATAACACTACAAAATCTGAATATTTATAATATTCTTCTCTTCTTAATTTATTTATTTCTTCTACAACAAATGATGCCTCTTCATATTCATCATCACCGCAAAACACAAAAGGTAGTGATCCTTCTTCATTTTCAGTCCAAAGTTTCTTTTCGTATTTATTGGTATTATGCTTAATAACTTCATTTGCAGCTTTCAAAATATTTCCTGTACATCTATAGTTTTGTTCTAATTTTATTATTTTTGAACCTGGAAAATCTTTTTCAAAGTTTAATATATTTGTTATATCGGCTCCGTCTAAAACGATATATTGATTGGTCATTATCTCCTACAACTGTAATATTTCCAAATCTTGATGCTAAAAGAGATACAAGCATAAATTGAGATTTATTTGTATCTTGATACTCATCTACTAAAACATATTTAAATTTATTTGAATAATAATCTAATATATCTGCATTATCACTTAGAATTTGAATAGTAAAATTAATAATATCATCAAAATCTATAGCATTATTTATTTTTAATTTTTTCTGATATAAATAATATACCTTAGAAATGATTTCCTTTCTGTAGTCTCCATTTGCTCTTTGTTCATATTTTTCAGGAGTAAGCATGTCATTTTTAGCATTACTTATTTCAGACAATATTGATTTTTCTGTAAAAAGTTTCGAATCTATATTAAGCTCTTTCATGCAATTTTTTATAAGAGTTTTTTGATCTGTTGTATCAAAAATTGCAAAAGATGTATCATATCCTAATCTATCTATAAACTTTCTAAGTATTCTTACACAAATTGAATGAAATGTTCCTAGCCAAATATCATCAGTAGCATCACCAACTAATGCTTGCACTCTTTCTTTCATTTCACTTGCTGCTTTATTTGTAAAGGTAATAGCTAAAATATTCCAAGGTTTTATATTTTTTTCTTTCATTAAGTAACTTATTTTATAGGTTAAAACCTTTGTTTTTCCTGATCCTGCTCCTGCTATAACTAGGCAAGGTCCATCTGTTTCAAGTACAGCTTCTTTTTGTTTTGGGTTTAATTCTTCTAATAATTCTTCCATTGTATAGTCCTTTCTTCAAAACCTTTGTTCGCAAAGAAATTGTACTATATTTTAATAAAGTAGTCAATAAGTTTTAGTTATTTTTCTTTTTTAACTTACAATCATTGCAAATAAACCTACTATAAAACCAAGCATGTTACCAATTGCACTTATTCTTCCTTGATATAATTTATTAGATTCCGGTATAAGTTCACCTGATACAATATAAAGCATAGCTCCTGCAGCAAAAGCCAAACATACAGCTATAACTTGCTCAGATATATTACCAATAAAAGCTCCTATTAAAGCTCCTAGTCCTGTAGCAATTCCTGATAAAATAACATACATCATTACTTTCCATGGTTTCATTCCACCATTTTTCATAGGTATTGCCATTGAAATCCCTTCTGGTATGTCATGCAAACAAATTGCTATTGCAAGTGAATATCCTAAAGCTAAAGATGCATCAAAACCAGAACCTATTGCTAAGCCTTCTGGAATATTATGAAGTGCAAGACCTATACTTACTATAATTCCCGTTTTTAACAATCCAGCATTCCTGTCATTTTCTACTACTTTACTATTAAATTTTTTTTGGACTAAGTTATCACACATCATCATAATAATTATTCCTAATATAATTCCTAAAATTGTGATATATATAGAAGATATTTCTATTGAATCTGGAATTAAGTCAAAACAAATAACTGCAAGCATTAATCCTGACGCACATGATAATATAAAACTTAAGAATCTATTTGAATTCTTTTTAGATACAATCCCTATAATTCCACCAATTGTTGTTCCTATTGTTCCAAAAAATAAACCTAATAAAGATATTTCAAGCATAATAAAACTCCTTTTTAAATAATTTTATTATCTAAAAAAGAGTTTTATTCTTATTCTTCATTACCTTTTAATTTTTCTGCTGTATCTGCCGCTGCTAAATTATCTATCATCTCATCTAAATCCCCATTTAAGAAGTTATCCATTTGATAAATACTCATTCCTATCCTATGATCAGTAATTCTACCTTGAGGATAATTATATGTTCTTATCTTTTCACTTCTATCAGCACTACCTATTTGGCTTCTTCTCTCATTTTCAAGTTCACTATCTCTTTTTAATTTTTCTTGTTCATATAATCTTGAACGAAGTAATTTCATAGCGTATTCCCTATTTTGTACTTGTGATCTTTCAGTCTGACATTCTGCAACCATTCCTGTTGGAATATGAATTAATCTTACTGCTGAAGATGTTTTATTAACATGTTGTCCTCCTGCTCCTGATGCCCTAAACACTTCCATTTTTATGTCAGCTGGATTTATATCCACTTCTACATCTTCTACCTCTGGAAGAACTGCAACAGTTGCTGTTGATGTATGAATTCTTCCACTAGCTTCAGTCTCTGGTACTCTCTGAACCCTATGAACACCACTTTCATATTTTAATCTACTGTACGCTCCATTACCTTTTATCATAAAAGATATTTCTTTGTATCCGCCAAGGCCTGTTTCATTCTCATTTAAAACTTCTAATTTCCAATGTTTTCTATCTGCATACATAGCATACATTCTAAATAGTGTTCCTGCAAATAAAGCTGCTTCTTCTCCACCTGCTCCTGCTCTTATTTCGCAAATAACGTTTTTATCATCGTCAGGATCTTTAGGAATTAATAGTACTTTTAGTTCTTCTTCTAGTCTTGGCAATTGTTCTTTTGCATTTAACATTTCTTCTTCTGCTAAATCTTTTAATTCCTTATCATTCATCATTTCTTTAGCTTCTTCTAAATTACGTAAAACTTCTTTGTATTCTCTATATTTCATTACAACTGGCTCTAAATCTGAATGTTCTTTCATATCTTTACGCCATTCATTTTGATTAGCAATTACATCTGGATCACTAATCCTTACAGTTAATTCTTCATATCTCTTTTCAACTGCATCTAAATTTTCAAACATAAATAACTCTCCTTTTCATTGACTTATTTATTATACTACAATTTTATATATCTTTCAAGCATTTTAATTATTCAGAGGTTAGTATAACAAATATAATTTATATTTACTTATATAAATTAAAGTGATATAATTAAAATTATGCAATATAATATTATAATTAGAAAAGGATTTGATTATGGATAGATACATAAAAACCAAATTAGCTGGTATTTTAGGAATTTTAGGCAATATATTTTTGTTAATAATAAAAGCTATAATTGGAGTTATAACTAGCAGCCAAGCTATGATAGCAGATGCAGCTAATAGTGCAGGAGATATTTTTGCATCGCTAATGACTTTTATAGGAAGTAAAATAGCTAGTGAACCTAAAGATGATACTCATAATTTAGGTCATGGTAAAGCTGAATATATTTTTTCTATGTTCATTAGTATTTCCATGATGGCTATAGCTTTAAAACTCCTTTATGACTCTATAATATCATTAATAAATAAAGATACTTTTGAATTTTCATGGATGTTAGTAGTAGTATGTATAATAACCATAGTAACAAAATTAGGTTTATATTTATATACAGCAAAACTTTCAAAAAGTTCTAATAACCTTTTATTAGAAGCAAATAAAAAAGACCATAGAAATGATTGTATTATAACAACATTTACATTAATATCTGTATTATTAAGTTTAATAAATATATATTGGTTTGATAGCATAGTAGGTATCGGAATATCTATTTGGATTTTTTATACAGGATTAAAAATATTTATAGAAAGTTTTAATGTTTTAATGGATAAATCACTAAATGAAGATGATAAAGAAAAAATATTAGAAGTACTAAAAAAGTATCCTGAAATAAAAAAATATAATCACTTAAATACTACTCCAGTTGGGTATAAGTATTTGGTTTCTATTACCATATTTGTAGACGGTAATTTATCTACATTTGAAAGTCATGAAATAGCAGATAATTTGGAAAATGATTTAGATAATTTAGATTTTGTTTATCTTGCGATAATACATGTAAATCCTTTAGAATCTACTGATTCTAAAATTGAAGATAGCACATTAAATTAATTTATGTGCTATCTTTATTTTATAAATTTATATAATTATAATCTATATTCATTTCGTCCAATATCTTTTTTTCTCTATTTGTGCAAGTAAATAAAATAACTTGATTTTCTATTTTATCTAAAAACTCCAAAGCTGCTTTTAATCTTTCATCATCATAATATGCGAAAGGTTCGTCTAACATAACTGGTAACTTTTCACTAGATAGTTCATTCATTATAGATAATCTTAAAGATAAATAAATTTGTTCTATTGTCCCTACACTTAAATTTTGAGCAGATATGTAACTGCCATCTTGAAGTTCTACCATTAAATCATCACCAATTGATATATTTTTATATTTTCCATTTGATATTTTTTCTATATTTTCTGATAAAGCTTTATTAAATTTAGGAGATACATTTTTCTTCATTTCTTCATAGGATTTTTCTAATAATTCCTTAGTGATTTCATATTCCTCTTTTCTTTGTTTTAATTCATCTAATTTTTCTTTTTCTATTGCTAAAGCTTCTTCTATATTTAAGAGTTTCTCTAATTCTGGTTCAATATTTTTATTATCTATTTCTAATTTATGTAGTTCTAAATTATATTCATTTAATTCTTTTTTATTTTTTTCTATTAAAAGATCTATATTAGAATCAAATAATTCAGATATATAATCTTCTGAATAATTTTTTCTAAATTCTTTTATTATTTCATTTTTATTTAAAATAATATAATTTGAAAGTACATTATTTATATTTGAAATTTCTTTTTCAATTTCTTCATTATTTTTTTCTAATAATTCTATTTGTACATCTAAAATTTCCATCTGTTTATTAATTTCATTATTTTCTTCATTTAATTTATTTATTTTTTCTTTTTCACTAATCTTTATTTTATTGTTATTTATAATAGAAAAAATTAAATAAATAATAAAAATAGGAATTAATAAAAATAATAATATATTAATTATTTTGTTTTTTATAAAAATAAAATTAAATATATTAATAAATATTAAAAATATAAAAATAATTAAGTTAATAATTTTTATTTTATTTATTTTTTTAATATTTTTATTTTTTTCTTTATAATTATTTTCTAATTTATTAAATTTATTTAATAAATTATCTTTTTCATTATCTAATTTTTTTATTTTATTTTTATTTTCTTCTAATAATTCTTTTTTTAATTTTATTTTTTCTTTTTCTATTTTATTTTTTTCTAAAATAAATTTTATTTTTTCTAATAATCTTTCTTTATTATTTTCTATTATATTTTTTTCTCTTATTTCATTTATTCTATTTTCGATTTCAAATCTTCTATTCTTTGTTTCATTTATTGTCTTTAAGTCATTAGTATGTTTTTCTATATTACTCATAGTGATGTTAATAGGTCTTTCTTTACTATTGTTGGTTCCCACTTCATTAAGTAACATACTGTTTAAGTTACTCATTGCTTTCTTATATGACACATCTTCTAGGCCACTATCCGCTAAGTTTGAAATCTTTTGTAGTAAAATACCCTGGTCAGTATTATTTATGTAAATCTCTTTCTGCATTGCAAAAGCTGTTGACATAAATGTATTTTCATCTACATTTGTTTGTTCAAAAAAGAAGTGATTTCCTGTCTTTTTGTCAATTTTAAAATTGTCTGAAATATCTTCCATTTGCTCATTATATATCTTAGGATTCTTCTTATTAAAGTCTCTAAAAACTTCATATTTATTTTCATTATCTAATTCATATTTTATTTTTCCAGAAAAACTTTCTCCAGTCCAAGGATAATATTTTTCAAAATCTGAAATATTTTTTCCATTTTTATTTTTTGAAATTCCATAAAAAATATTTTTTATAAAATTTAATAGAGTAGATTTTCCACTTTCATTTTTTCCATAAATAATATTTAATTTTTCAAAATTAATTTCTTTATTTTTTAAATTTCCATAAGAATTAATTTTTATATTTTCTATTTTCAAAATTTTCCTCCTTAATATTTTATATTATTTATTTTTATTTATTATTTATTTTTTTATTTTATTATTTTAATTCAATTAATTATTTTTTAATTTAAATTATATTAATCATATTTAAACATGTATCTTATACTATATCATTTTATAAATTAATTGATCTATTTTTGCAATTCAATAGTTTGTTTTCAAATATTGCTATTAAGACAAGCGATTGTTTCGTAACTTTATTTCGCTATTTTTTGTTTTTGTATTTCAATTTATAATCATTATTATTTTTAATTTATGTTAACTTTCATGCTTAATCTCTTAAACTTCTCTTTTTAATATTTTTTTCTTTCAATTTATTGTATCCCAAGTAAATTATTATTTACTATGCTATTTTTATTTTTTTACTTTTCAAATTTTCAAAGCTAAGCTTTTAAATCTTTTATATAACTTAAGCAGTATTTTCTTTTTCTATTTTAAAAAAACTATATACTTTTTGACAATTTTTACTCACGCATTTTTATTTTGAAATTTCGTCTAAATTATACAACTTAATTTCTGTTTACATATAATAAAAACAACATATACTTTTTTATTTTTATTATATTCATACAAAATTTATTTAAAATTATATTTAATTATTGTATAATTGTTTAATTATTTTTTT
>CALXPX010000030.1 GCA_944390305.1 uncultured Clostridia bacterium | reverse complement strand
ATAATTATGCAAAAAAAATATTAGATAAATTTTTAATTCTTCAAATAGATGAAGAAAATAAAATTAATAAATCACAAATAATGGAAGATGACGAAATATTTAAAAAAATACAAAAAGTAACATATGACGAAAGAATGAAACACATAATAGAAGTTAGCAAATGGACTAAACAAATAGAATCTAAACTGAAATATAAAAAAATAAAAGAAAATGATTTTCAAGTAATTATATACACAATCAGGCAAACAGAGGATATATGTAATATAAATTATGAAAATATTACAAATCAAATATTAAAGCTATGTGAAGCCTATATAGAATTAGAAGAAATAGAAAAAGTAAATGATATAAATAAACAAATATTAAATCAAGATGTAGAAATTTCTAATATTCTAAAAGATGGAATAAATACAATTAAAAAGAAATACTTAAAGATTCCATTTATAGGAAGAAAGGTAGCGTATATATTAGATTCAAAAGCATTAAATGCATAAATAAATACCACCCAAATATAAGGTGGTATTTATTATTATACAAGTTTGTTTAGATTTCCATTTGTGTATTCATTACCTGTAAAACTTTTTCCAAGTCTAATTGAACTAATAATATTATTAATTTCCGAAATATTTTCATCTAATATACTAATTCTAATTGAGCTAGGATTAATATCATTAAAGTTAAAAGATGTAATTTTGCTATTATATATGGTAGTTACTGTTTGCATCTTATCTGGAACAACTCTAAATTTATAACCTAATCTATCTTGAAGATAAAATTTTTGATTTGTATTGCACAAAGCAGAACATCTAGGATAACATTTATTAGATTTGCCAAGAGGACAATATCCCATATTCATAATAGGAAGCCTTCCATAAACCATAAGTTCTGTCGGTAAAGAAGAATTTCTGCACAAATTAATCAATGCATTTTTATCTAATTCAGGAGATAAGGTAACCATTTTTAAGCCGTATTTAGATAATAAATTTATACTAGTTTTATTAAAAATATTTAAAGTGTAATTTCCAATTAAATTTATTTTACCTAAATATTTCTTTAAAGAATATATGCTAGAAATATTAGAAACAATTATTCCTTTTATATTAAATTCATTTATGAACTTGTCTAAACTATTATAAATAATATTTCTATAATTATCCTTAATTACTGTGGGCATATAAATATATAAATCAGCCTTACTAGTAAGTGTATTTATAATATCAAAATTTTCTTTTTTAGTAAAAACTTTTAATGGCAAATATATTCTTTCTACATTAATAAGTTCTGAATAATCAAAAGAAGTGTTAATTTCATTTAAAAGTAAGCTAATTCCTGAAAAACTATTATCATTTTCTAAGGTTTTTAAACGTTTCTTTATAATATTTTCTGGAAGAGTTCTTTCAAATCTATTTATAGCAATATTTTCTAATTCTTTTAAACATTCTCTACGAAGCTCATTTATATATGAAATTTTAGGTATGTATAAATTATTATCTAAATCAATAATTATGTTTTTGAATTCAAACTCTGTATTAGTAGTCTTAGACAATTGCTCTTTTATTCTTTCTTTAGTAATAGGAGAATTAATGGCATCTATAGGGATAATACTAGTTTCTTTTTTTATGGATATTGAACGATAATTTTTTGCATCTAAAGATGTCACTTCCATGAAAATCGGCAAATTTCTCTTTATTGTTATTTTACACTTTAAAGGTATTTTAATATTTTCATTATTATAAAAATCTTTAACTGTTTTACTAAAAGATTTACTACTTAGCTTATATATTTTATCTCCAAGTGAAATATTTCCTTTCATTCTACCAATAGTAATTGTTTCATTAGGATTAGAAGAGGGGATATTTTCTTTATTTTGCATAAGTTCAGTAATCGTATATTTATGTTCTTCTTTTTCTAAAGAAATTTGATCTCCAATACTTAGTCCTTCTTTTGAATTAAAAGTAATTAATCCTTTATCTTTGTTAAAAGATGAAACATTCCCTATATATAATCCCATATTATTAGGTTTTTCTTTATACACATAATTTAAATTTTCATCATCTTCAAAATTACCATTAGAAAAACTGCCTCTGTTAAAGACTTGCATTAATTTATTTATATCTTTACTATCAATAATATATTCTTTATCACTTAAAGCTAAATCGATATATTTTCTGTATATATTAGTTACAGTTGCAACATATTCAGGAGTCTTCATTCTACCTTCTATTTTAAAGCAACTAACACCTGCATTTATTAAATCTGGTATATATTTTAATGAACATAGATCTCTAGGACTTAATAAATAGCCTTTATCTAATATATTTGATTTTTCATCTAATAATTTGTATGGAAGCCTACATGGCTGAGCACATTTTCCTCTATTACCTGATCTAGCACCAATTGTACTAGAAAATAAACATTGACCAGAGTAAGAAATACAAAGAGCACCATGGACAAAAGTTTCTATTTCTATATTTGAATTAGCACATATGTATCTAATATCTGCAAGGCTAAGCTCTCTTGCAAGTACCACTCTTTTAAAACCTAACTTTTCAAGAGCAAGTACACCTTGAAGATTATGTATTGACATTTGAGTACTAGCATGTACATCTATATCTTTTAAATTATCTATTATATATTTAGAAAGTCCTAAATCTTGAACAATAATAGCATCTGCACCTAGAGTATATACATAATTTGCTAAATTAATAGCATCATCAAATTCATCATCTTTTATTAAAGTGTTTAAAGCGAAATTTATTTTTACATTACGGAGCTTAGCATATCTTATAGCATCTTTTAAAGAAGAATTATCAAAATTTGAAGCAGATGCTCTGGCATTAAATAAAGAGCCGCCTAAATACACACTATCAGCTCCATTTTGAACAGCAGCTTTTAAACACTCAAAGTCTCCTACTGGAGATAATAATTCTATCATAATATCCTCCAAAAAATTTATCATAAATATTGTAACACAAAAAAGATAAAATGCATACTATATGATATAAAAAAGAAAAAGTGAATACATATTTACTTAGAAAGGAAGGTTTCTATGAATGATAATTTAAATAGCTGTGGCTGTAATTGTGGATGTAATAATGGAGGATTATTTAGTAGTTTTTGCTCAGGAAATAATGAAATATTATTTTTCTTAATAGTTTTCTTACTATTATTTACTAATTTTGGATGTTGCTGCTCAAGATAAATATTAAAAAAGAATATAAAAACAAACTATGCTTTTATTAATTAAATAAGCATAGTTTCTTTTATGTAAGACAAATATAAAAGGTTATGTAAAAAAATAAAGCTTACTTAATTCTTGATAAACTCTTTTTAATATGTTAAATTTAAATTAGGTGAAATTATGGAAAGATATAGACATTTAAATACATATTTAAAAGAAAAGTTTGGAGAAAGAACTTTAAAAATTCCAGTAGATGGGGGATTTACTTGTCCAAATAGAGATGGAAAAATATCTAAAGGAGGATGTATTTTCTGTAGCCAAAGAGGTTCAGGGGAGCATTTAAAATTAAAACCAATTCCTGTGCAAGTAAAAGAACATTTAGAAAGTTATAGAGGAAAAAGAGCAAATAAGTTTATTGTATATTTTCAAAATTTTACAAATACTTATGATACAATTAGTAATTTAAAGAAAAAATATGATAGTAGCCTTATAGATGAAAAAATAGTAGGGTTAGATATTGCAACTAGACCAGACTGTATAAATCAAGATGTTATAAAATTATTAAAAACATATAAAAATAAATTAGATGTTACTGTAGAACTAGGACTTCAAACTACAAATGATTATGTAGCTAAATTAATAAATAGAGGATATAGTTTAGCTACATTTACAAAAGCAGTAAATATGCTAAATGAAGCGAGAATTGATGCTGTAGTTCACATAATGATAGGACTTCCTAATGAAACAAAAGAAGATATTATAAAAACTACAGAATATCTAAATACATTAAAAATTAGTGGAATAAAAATACATTCAACATATATTGTAAAAGATACTATACTTGAAAAATGGTACAAAGAAGGAAAATATGAGCCAATAACTCTAGATTATTATTTAGAAAATCTACTTTATGTTATAACTCACATAGATAAAAACATTGTAATTCATAGAATAACAGGGGATGCACCAAAAGAATTATTAGTAGAGCCTAAATGGAATATGCACAAAAAATGGATACTAAATGGATTAGATAAAATAATGAATGAAAAAAATTTATTCCAAGGATGTAAAAAGATTTAAAGATTTTATAAAAATCATTTGACAAATAAATATTGTTAGTAGATAATATAAATATACTTAACTTTAAGATATGAAAAAACTAAGGAGGAAATTAAAAATGTCTTATGTATTTAATAAAATAACAGTAAGACCACAGCTACCAAAGAGAATTTCTATGATATATGATATTTCATATAATCTTTGGTGGTCATGGAATACAGAATTTTTGAAATTATTTAAACTTTTAGATATAGATTTATGGGAGAGAGCCGAAAAAAATCCAGTAAAATTTCTAAAACAGGTATCACAAGAAAAATTAGAAAATGCTTCAAAAGATAATGAATTTTTAAAAGAATATGATAAAGTTGTAAAAGACTTCAATGATTACATGAATAGTAAGGATACATGGTTTAAGAAAAACTATCCTAATAATTCAAAGGATTTAATTGCATATTTTTCAGCCGAATATGGATTAGATGAAACTATTCCTATATATTCAGGTGGTCTTGGAATATTATCTGGTGACCATATGAAATCAAGTAGTGATATGGGGATACCACTTATAGGTATAGGACTTTTATATAAAAGTGGATATTTTCATCAAAAAATTAATGGATATGGACAGCAAGAAACTGAATATCACGCTATAGATATTTCTCTTCTTCCAATAACACCAGTAAAAGATCATGAAGGAAAAGATCTATTAATTTATTTAAAGTTTCCTAAAAAGAGATTATACTTAAAAGTATGGCAAATAAAAGTTGGAAGAAACATATTATATTTAATGGATTCAGACATAGATGAGAATATACAAGAATATAGAAATATAACTTCTACATTATATGGTGGAGATCAAGAAATGAGAATAAGACAAGAAATAGTTCTTGGAATGGGAGGAGTTAATTTATTATACACATTAGGATTAAATCCTACAATGTATCATATGAATGAAGGACATTCATCATTTTTAACAATTGAACTAATTAAAAATATGATGAAATACAAAGAAGTATCTTTTGAAATTGCAAAAGATTTAGTATCATCCATGACTGCATTTACTACACATACACCAGTACCTGCTGGCAATGATATATTTCCTTTAAGCCTAGTTGAAGAGTATTTTAATGGATATTGGGATAGGCTAGGATTAACAAAAGAAGAATTTTTAAGACTAGGTATGGAACCTAATGCAGATATTAATTTATCAGGATTTAATATGGGAATACTAGCACTTAAAATAGCTGGGAAGAAAAATGGAGTTAGTAAACTTCATGGAGCAGTTTCAAGAGAACTATTCTCTAAAGTATGGCCAGATATACCTTCAAATGAATCGCCTATAGACTATGTAACAAATGGCGTTCATACATGTTCATGGCTTGCACCTACAATAAAAGATTTATATAATGAATATTTAGAACCATACTGGCAAGATAATATTCAAGATGATAACGTTTGGAAAAATATAGACAAAATACCAGACGAAAAATTATGGAAAGTGCATCAATCTAGAAAAGAAAAATTATTAAAAATAGTAAAGAATTCTACAATTGAAAGACTAAGAAGATATAACTACTCATATGAAGATATAGAAAAAATGGTAGGAAATATAAGTACAGATACACTTACAATAGGATTTGCTAGAAGATTTGCTACATATAAAAGAGCAACATTAATATTTAGAGATTTAGAGAGAATAACACAAATATTTAATGAAAAGAATAAACCTATTCAAATAATATTCGCTGGTAAAGCTCATCCAAGCGATAAAGAAGGTCAAGATTTAATAAGATATATACATGATATATCTTTAAAACCACAATTTAAAGGTAAAGTATTTATATTAGAAAACTATAATATAGGAATGTCTAGATATTTAATATCTGGAGTTGATGTTTGGCTTAATAATCCAAGAAGACCTTTAGAAGCATCAGGAACAAGTGGTCAAAAGGCAGCTATAAATGGAGTATTAAACTTCAGCGTACTAGACGGCTGGTGGGCAGAAGGATATAATCAAAAAAATGGATGGACAATAGGAACAAATGCAAAATATCAAAGTTATGAAGAACAAGATAAAGCAGACAGTATAAGTATTTATGATACACTGGAAAATAAAATAATACCAATGTATTATGAAAAGAATGAAAAAGGATTTTCAGAAACATGGCTAAGAATGATGAAAAACACAATAGAATCAAATGCAGGAAGATTTAGTACATCTAGAATGTTAGAAGATTATACTAAAGAAATTTATATACCTTTATGTAATTTGCATAATAAGTACTATTCGGATCTTGCAAAAGTTACAAGATATAATGAATGGAAAGAAAAACTATATAGTAATTGGGATAACATAAAAATAAGACAAGATAAAAATAATTATGACGATATAACTGTAGATGCAGGAAATAAAATAGATGTTAGTTGCTTTGTTAAATTGCCAAATGAATTAATTAATATAGAAAATATAGAAACAGAAGTATATTATGGAAAAATAACAGAAAAGGGAGTTGTAGATGATATTAAAGTAATTCCAATGGAATTGGTAGAAAGTGATGACATAAATTTAGAATATAAATATACAGCTAAAATTGAATTAAAATCAGGCGGAGACTATGGATATACTTTTAGAGTAATTCCAAAAAATAAAATGATATTAAATTCAATGAATTTGGGATTAGTAAAGTGGATTACAGAATAAAAGCAAAAAACAGGCTAAACAAAAATTAGCCTGTTTTTATGAATACTAAATAATATGAATAAATCTATATTATAAACTTTAATAATTTAATAAGTTATTTTTCCATTTAATAAATCATCTTGTTTTATCCAATCAGATACATCTATAGAAGTATAATGTGTTTTATCAATTCTAGCATATACTTTTTTAATTCCTGAATTAATAATTAATTTTCTACACATTTGACATGGGGAAGCACCTTCTTCATATTTTTTACTATCTTTTCTTACTCCAACTAAATATAAATCAGCATTAATCATGTCTTTCCTAGAACTACTAAGCATTGCATTTTGTTCTGCATGAACACTTCTACATGCATCATACCCACCATGACGAACATTTGGAAAATATTTTTTCTTTACGCAAAAACCTAAATCTATACAATTTTCTCTTCCTCTAGGTGCACCAGTATATCCTGTAGATATAATTTCATCATTTTTTACAATAATCGCTCCGTAATTCTTTCTAAGACAAGTACCTCTTTCAGAAATGGTTTCTGCTATATCTAAATAATAATTAATTTTATCAACTCGATCCATAATTTTTCTCCCAATACATAATATAAAAGTATTATAGCAAATATGTAAAAACTAGTCAAAAAATAAAAAAGTTACCAAAAAACATAATAAAATGGTTGAAATCTGTCTATCATAATGTTATAATAAATAATGCGTGTAAGGGAGGAGAATTTATGAAAGAAGTAATTAGAAAAACTAAAATTGTAGGAACTATAGGACCTGCTAGCGAAAGTGAAGAAATGCTAACAAAATTAATGAATGCAGGATTAAATGTTACAAGAATCAACTTTTCACATGGTGGATATGAAGAAAACAAAGTAAAAATAGAAACCATAAAAAAAGTTAGAAAAGCATTAAATAGACCAGTTGCATTAATGTTAGACACAAAAGGACCAGAAATTAGAACAGGAAAATTAGAAACTGGAGATGAAAAAGTAACTATTGAAGAAGGACAAACTTTTACTTTTGTACATGATGATATACTTGGAAATAATACAAAAACAACAATTAGTTATAAAGATTTATATAAAGATGTAAAACCAGGCTCAAGAATACTTGTTGATGATGGCGCTTTAGAATTTGAAGTAGTTTCTGTAGATGGAAAAGATATTGTATGTAAAGCTTTAAATACAGCAAAATTAGGTTCAAGAAAAACTATGAATATACCAGGAGTAAAACTAGAATTACCAGCTCTAGCTCAAAAAGATATAGATGATATTACAAATGGAGTAAAAGCAGGATTTGATTACATTGCAGCTTCTTTTATAAGAAGAGCAGATGATGTAAAACAAATAAGAAAATTATTAGACGATAATGGTGGAGAAAGAGTAGGAATTATTTCTAAAATTGAAAGCCAAGAAGGAATAGATAATTTTGAAGAAATATTAGAACTTTCAGATGGTATTATGGTTGCACGTGGAGATATGGGAGTAGAAATTCCTATGGAACAAGTTCCAATAGTACAAAAACATTTTATAAAGAGATGTAATGAGG
This sequence comes from uncultured Clostridia bacterium, assembly GCA_944390305.1. Classification (GTDB taxonomy): domain Bacteria; phylum Bacillota; class Clostridia; order TANB77; family CAG-508; genus CAG-793. Next base: position 4,212 of record CALXPX010000030.1, on the reverse strand, counting down.
TTGGAAAACCAGTTATTACTGCAACACAAATGTTAGAATCAATGACATCTAATCCAAGACCAACAAGAGCTGAAGTAAGTGATGTTGCTAATGCTGTATATGATTTAACAGGAGCAATAATGCTTTCAGGAGAATGTGCAATGGGTAAATATCCTGTTCAATGTATAGAAGTTATGGATAGAATTTCTAAAGCAATAGAAGGAAATATAAATTATTGGAAGAGATTTACAAATAAAGGATGCACAGCTAATAAATCAGATTTAAAAGCTAATATAGCATATTCAGCATGTGTAACAGCTAAAGATGTAGAAGCTGATGCAATAATTGCATATACTCATACTGGTGATACAGCAAATATTCTAGCTGGACTAAAACCAGCATGTCCAGTAATAGCAATTACTGATGATGAAAAAACATTCAATAAATTATCTGTAACAGCTAATACTTATCCAGTATATATTGAAGCACAAAAAGATATAGATACAACAATAGGAAAAGGAATATTAGAATTAGAAGAAGCTGGAATTATTGAAAAAGGTGATAAAATAGTTATTGCAGGAGGCAATAAAATATTACCATTAGAAAAAGAAAGTCAAGTAATTGGTGGAGTTATGAAGATATAAAGTTAAGTGGGGCAAATGGAAAAAATTTGCCCTTATTTTTATTATAAAAATAACGAAAAAACTGTTGAAAATATTGTCAAAATATGTCAGAATATATGCAAAAGAAATTTAAGAGAGGTAAAAATGGAAAAAGAGGCATATAATATAATTACAAAAGAAAACATAAAGATGCAAAGGGAAAAAGAAGCAAAGTTTATAAATACTACAGTAACTAACGAAAACATAATTAATAAATTTTACAAGTTTTATAAACGTAAAGTTAAAAGATTCGACTTTTATTCTTTTTTAATATGTGGAATTGCATTAATACTTATTGCAATTAATTTATTATTGCAAGGTAGTGATTATTTCATGGAGCTAATATGGAATATCATAATTAGCGTAATTTTAATAGGAATAGGAATCTGCTTTTGGATATCAGCATTTAAAAATCAAAAATACGATAAAAAAGACATGGTCAGAATATATGCAGAAGATATTTCAAATATATCAAATGATTATTTTTTCGATGACGATAAAGTTGTAATAGTAAATAAATTTGGAGAAACTGAAAGAAGTTATGAATATCTAGAAGCAATATATGAAGCAAAAGATTATTATTATATTTTCACTACAAGAAAAAGTGCATATATAATGGACAAGAAGAAATTTACAAAAGGAACGGAAAAAGAATTTAACAACTTTATAAAAAGTAAGATGAAAAAGAATTATAAAAAAAGATGTATAAGAAAAAAAGAAGAGGAGATAGGTTAACCTATCTCCTTTAAACATTTATAAAGTAAATTTTCTAAATAAGTTGTATCTACAACAGACTGAATACAAGCTGATAGCATTTCTTTAGGATTAGCTTCTTTCATTTCTAATAAATAACCATTAACATAAGAGATCTGCCTAATAAATTCTCTAATAGTTCTACCATTACCTTCTCTAAAAGGATGCAAAACATTTAGCTCAGACATATAATATGCTAATTTCTTAGATAATTCTTCTTTAGATAAATTTTTTAAATTATCTTCTTTAAGTTTGTTTAATAAGTCATTTAATTGTTCTTCAATATATTCCCATTTAGCAAAACGGAAACTATCTTTGGCAATATCTTCAGATCTGATTTTTCCAGCAAATGGATAAATATCCTCAAATAAAAATTTATGAATAGATAAAAAATGGTAAATATCAAATTTACCAATTTTTTTATTTTGTCTTAATTCATATAATTTTAAAAGTACCAATTTTCTTTCTATAACAGAAAGCTTTTTATTGTCTTTAATATTTAATTTATTTACTAAGACTTCACTATTAGGATAGCAATATATTGAATTAACAGCCTCATATAACTCAAACATTATAAATCTCCTTTTATAATATCGCTAATTGCCTGATTCATACTAATCTCATTACTAGAATATTTCTTAAGCATTGAAACATCTTCATCTGTAATGAACATATTTTCAATTGCTAAATCATTTTTCAAATTTTCAATATCTAATTTAAATTTTTCTTCAAAATTCATAATTTTCTCCTTCAACACATAATACTATTATACCATATTTTGAAGAAAAAATCAAATTTAATTAATAAAATTTGTTTTTATAATATCTTCATTTTGAGGATAATCTAAACCAGACTTTTTAGCAATATCTATGCATTTTAAAAGCCATGCCATGTTATTTCCAAGAGTTCTTAGCGTTTGCATACCTTCTAAATCTTTTTTTACTTCTTGAGGGGTTGTTCCATGAACTTGATTCCAATATTGAGATGTAACAATTGGCATATTATTCATTGAAAAATACTTATTTAATTGATCAAATGTTGAACTAGCACCGCCTCTTCTACAACTCATAATTGCACAAGCTGGTTTATTTTGAAACAAATTTCTTCTTCCATAAAAAACTCTATCCATAAAAGATGTTAATGCTCCAGAACTAGAAGCAAAATGAACAGGAGAGCCAAAAACAAAACCGTCTATATTTGGTACTTTTTCTAAAAAAGTATTTACTAAATCATTTCTAAAACATTTACCAGTTTTTAAACAAATATTACATCCTATGCATCCAGCCATAGGGTCATTGCCTAACCAAAAAATTTCAGTATCTATATTATTTTTATTAAGAGCATTGGAAACTTCTTCTAATGCTGTATATGTACATCCTTTTTGGTGAGGACTACCATTTACTAATAAAACTTTCATATTATAACCTCCTTTATATATTTTATATTATACATTTATTTATTAAATATGAAAAGATTATCTTCAAAATTAGAATGTATTTTTACTTTTTCATAGTTATCTTCATATATTTTTTTACTAAAAAATAAAGGCGTTTTATTCAATAATACAAAAAATATAACTAATAAAACAATTATAATAAAAAATAAAATAAAGAAAATTAAAAAATTTTTTAAGCGTGAATAATCACATACATTATGTACTTTATTCAAAATTAGAACCTCCAATCAGCATAAAAAGTTTAAATAATTCCAGTTTATATAGTATATGAATTTAAATTAAAAATGCTATAAATAGTAACAATGAAAAAGAATCTACATAATATGTTAATGAGGAGGAATTTTTTTATGTGTAGATGCAGAATGAATAATAATATGAATACAAATATGAATACTTGCAATTTAAATAATATGATGCAAAACATAGATATGTGTGAATGTGGATTTGACGATGATTCACCATTCCCAGAAAATTATATGTATGGTCAAAGTTATGTTCCAATACAAACTATGGATACAACATTTAGACCAGAAGTTGGACTAAAAATGGGCACTATTTTTCCAGAACTTGTTAGCCCTTATACAGCAGGACAAAGTTTAGAAGAAATAAATTTCTTAAGGGATTCAAACGAAATAAAGGAGGGATGTAATAGTGGAAGATAATTTTAATAATATGTGCAATTGTAACTGTAATTGTAGGTGCACTTGCAGAGAAAATAGAGACAATAATGATTCTTGCAGTAGAGAAGAGCTTATGAATGATGTAAGAAAATACAACTTCGCAATAACAGAACTAGCCCTTTATTTAAATACACATCCATGTGATACAAAAGCACTAGCTTTACACAGAGAATACGCTAAATGCTATAGAGATGCTGTAGATAAATATCAAAAAATGTTTGGACCACTTACTATTTTCTATCCATGTAATAAATGGAGATGGCTAGAACAACCTTGGCCATGGGAAGGAGGTAATTTTTAATGTGGACTTATAATAAGACATTACAATACCCAATAAAAATAAAACAAAAGGACCCTCGCTTAGCGAAATTCATAATATCTCAGTATGGTGGACCTGATGGTGAACTTGGAGCATCATTAAGATATTTATCTCAAAGATTTGGAATGCCAGATCAAATTGCAAAAGCTACTTTAAATGATATAGGAACAGAAGAATTAGCACACTTAGAAATGGTAGGAACAATAGTTCATCAATTGACAAATGGAATAACTGCTGAGGAAGCAGAGCAAATGGGACTTGGAGCATATTATACAGATCATGGGGTAGGTTTGGAATCTATCCAAAAAGAATTTAACTAAATAAATGATTCAAAAAATTAAATAGTTCTTTTTCATGAACTTT
>CALXPX010000029.1 GCA_944390305.1 uncultured Clostridia bacterium | reverse complement strand
AAAAAAAAAAAGATTATAGTCAAACACTAAATTTACCTAAAACAGATTTTCCTATGAGAGGAAATTTACCAGAAAAAGAACCTGGAATCCTGGAATCTGTTTTTGAAAATGGTTTATATGAAAAAATATTAAAGAAAAATGAAGGACATAAGCATTTTGTACTTCATGATGGACCTCCTTATGCTAATGGAGAAATTCATGCGGGTCATGCTTTAAATAAAATACTAAAAGATACAATAGTTAGATATAAATCAATGAAAGGGTATTATGCTCCATATGTACCAGGATATGATACACATGGTATGCCAACAGAAAAAAAGGCTATTGAAAAATTAGGATTAGATAGAAGTAAAATACCTGTTACCAAATTTAGAGATACATGTAAAGAATTTACTGAAAAATATAAAGATATTCAAACTGAAGGTTTTAAACGTTTGGGCGTTTTAGGTGATTGGGATAATCCATATATAACATATGATCCAAAGATGGAAGCAAGGCAAATTGGCGTTTTTGGCGATATGTATAAAAAAGGATATATATATAAAGGGCTAAAACCTGTTTATTGGTGTACAGATTGCGAAACAGCACTAGCTGAAGCAGAGATAGAATATAAAGATGTAGAGTCTAATTCAATTTATGTTAAATTTCCAGTAGTAGAAGGAAAAGGAGTTTTAGATGAAGAAAATACTTATATTGTAATTTGGACTACAACCCCTTGGACTCTTCCTGGAAATATGGCTGTTACTGTTGGACCAGACTTTGAATATAGTTTAATAAAAACAAATGTTGGTAATCTAGTAATAGCAAGCGATTTAGTAGAAAAAGTTATGAAAATTGCTGAAATAGAAGATTACAAAGTATTAAAAACATTTAAAGGAGAAAAGCTTAAGGGAATACTTTTAAGACATCCATTTTTAGAGAGAAATTCTATAGTAGTTTTAGGATCAGAAGATGGTGTAAATGTAACTTTAGAAGAGGGTACTGGAGCTGTTCATACTGCACCTGGTTATGGTAAAGAAGACTATATGCAAAGTCTAAAAGATAATCTAGAAATAAAAGTTTCAGTTAACGATAAAGGTGTTCAAACAGAAGAAGCAGGACCTTTTGCAGGTATGTATTATGCGAAATCAAATAAAGAGATAACTAAGTGGCTTGAAGAAAATGGATATTTATTAAAAGCTGTAAAAATTGTTCACTCATATCCACATTGCTGGAGATGTAAAAATCCAATTATATTTAGAGCAACACCTCAATGGTTTGCATCAGTAGATGGATTTAGAGATGATGTATTAAAAGCTATAAAAACTGTAAAATGGCATCCAGCATGGGGAGAAGACAGAATGAGTGAAATGATAAAAAGTAGAAATGACTGGTGTATATCAAGACAACGTACATGGGGTGTTCCACTTCCTATTTTCTACTGTAAAGATTGCGGTGAACCATATGTTACGGAAGAATCTATTAAGAAAATTCAAAGCATATTTAGTAAAGAAGGTTCAAATGCATGGTGGGCAAGAGAAACAAAAGAACTTATGCCAGAAAATGCAAAATGTGCAAAATGTGGATGCAAAGATTTTTCAAAAGAAACAGACATTATGGACGTTTGGTTTGACTCTGGTTCTACTCATCAAAGTGTTTTAGTGGAAAGAAACTTGGATTATCCAGCAGATCTTTACTTAGAAGGAAATGACCAATATAGAGGATGGTTCCAATCATCACTTCTTACATCTGTTGCAACAAATAAAATAGCACCATACAAAGAAATACTAAGTTGTGGATTTGTTGTAGATGGACAAGGAAGAAAAATGTCAAAGAGTTTAGGAAATGGAGTATCACCAATAGATGTTTCTAAAAAATATGGAGCAGATATATTAAGATTATGGGTATTATCTGCAGATTACTCAATGGATGTTAGCTTATCTGATGATATATTAAAAGGAATATCTGATGTTTATAGAAAAATAAGAAATACAGCAAGATATATTTTAGGAAACACAAGTGATTTTGATCCGAAAAATCCAGTAGAATATAAAGATTTGATGGAAATAGATAAATGGGCATTAACAAGACTTAACAAACTTATACGTGATTGCACAAAAGATTATGATGAATATAACTTTAGTAATTGCTATCATGATATAAATCAGTTCTGTGTTGTAGATATGAGTAGTTTTTATTTAGATATAATAAAAGATAGATTATATACTTCAAAAGCTGATTCTATAGAAAGAAGAGCTGCACAAACAACAATGTACTATATTCTTGAAAGCTTAGTTAAAATTTTGACACCAATGACATCTTTTACAGCAGAAGAAATCTGGAAAGCTATGAAACATACAAAAAATGAAAATGTAGAAAGCCCAATGCTTACAGATTATCCAGTGGAAAATAAGATGTGGGATAATGAAGAATTATCTAAGAAATGGGAAGAAATTATTAAAATAAAGAATCTTGTTTCAAAAGAGTTAGAACTTGCTAGAGCAGATAAAGTGATTGGAAATTCATTAGATGCAAAAGTAACAATTTATGCAGAAGAAGATGAATATAAGTTCTTAAAAGAAAATGAAGATTTAATAAAATTAGTACTTATAGTATCTGGATTAAAAATAGAGGAAAATAAAAGAAAAAGAGAAGACGTAATTGGAATAAAAGTAGAGCATGCTGATGGAGAAAAATGTGAGAGATGTTGGATGTATGATGAACATACACAAGATGGTTTATGCCCAAGATGCAAGAAGGTTTTAGAAAATTAATAGATATAAAAAACACTTCAAAATATTTTATATATTTTGAAGTGTTTTTAGTATTGACAAATATGTATAATAAATGTATAAATAAAGTAAATAGAAAAATGTAGAAATAGGAGAGATAAATGTTTAGAACCCTTGAGGCTGTATATATATATATATATATATCGTAGGATTTAGTAAAATAGAATTATGTAAATATACGAGAAAAACTATGTTTTTTAGGAGAATCTAAAAGGCATAGTTTTTATATCTTGTGAAAAAGATATAAATAACAATATAGATAATAGTTAAAAATAATAAAAAATAGCGAATATGTATATAAAATATAGGGGGAGACAAAAGATGAAGAAAAAACAAGAATTAGTAAATTTTAAAAAGAAAATACATGGAATAACTTTAATAGCATTAGTTGTAACAATAATAGTATTATTAATACTTTCAGCAATAGTAATAAATTTTACAATAGGGCAAAATGGGATATTTACAAGAGCAGAAAATGCAAAAGAGAGATATGAATATGCAAGTGTAAATGAAGAGAAAGAGTTAAATAAAACAGTAAATTTCATAGATAAATATATAAATGAAACTAGCCAAGGAGAAAAGACATTATTAGAAATGTACAATAAAGCAATAGAAGATAAATGTACAAATTCAGATGGAATGTGTGATAGGACAGATCACTTGCATATAGGAGATTATGTAAGTTTTAAAAATCCAACAAATGTTTCTGCAACTGCAAATGCTACAGATACAGGATACGAAGAAAATCAAACATATACTATAGATGAAGAGAGAAATCAAGTAAATTGGAGAGTATTGGGACTAGATGAAGAAACCGGAGGAATAAAACTAATATCAGGAATACCATTAAGAAGAAATGAAACTCGAGGATATTTTGATATAAAAGGTGCTCAAGCATATGAAAAAGGTTATTTGGTACCAGATCAAATATGTAATAGTTTGTATGGATCTCAAACATATGTAGCAAAAGCAAGAAGTGTAAAACAAAAAGATATAGATGAATTAATGGGTATAACAACAATAGAAGATATAAGAAGAGTTGATAGATTTACATATTATGGAGAATATAAATATAATGATTCATATAGTATAGATAATGCGTATACACCAGAATCATATTTGGCAGAAAAAAATAATGGGGAACCAGAAGGAAATAGGAGAGGAACAATAAGTGGTATAGTAGATGGATATTATTATACAGTAAATAGTAGTGATGAAGAAGGTGTTCCATATGTAACGCTAGACAATCAAAGAATATATAATATGGTATTTGGTGATGAAAATTCAGGAAAGCTTACATATATATTGTCATCTCGAGGGGTTTGTGTATATCCAGAAGGTCCTGTTTATGAAATTGAAGAATGTGCAAGTTTTGGAATTGGGGGAGTAAATCTTGAATACGGAGATACTGCGGGTGTTAGTACTACTGGTGTGTTTTATTCTGATGCTAGTGATGTAATTGACCTTCCTAATATGGGAATTCGTCCAGTAATTGTTCTTGAGAAGGAAGTTACATCTAAACAAATACCTAAAATTCCAGATCAAAAAGAACCATTATGGTTATTATTAATTTAAAAGAATAATAAATAATATAAATAAAAGCATATGGATAATTACCATATGCTTTTGTTTATAAAATAAAGCAAAATTACTTGATTTATCATATAAATTATTGTAAACTATATAAGTAAAACTTTGAAGAAAGAAGGCTTTTTGATGGAATTAAAAGAATTTTATTATGATTTACCAGAAGAATTAATTGCTCAAGTTCCAATAAAAAATAGAGACGAATCAAGACTTATGGTATTAGATAGAAAAACTCAGTCGATAAAGCACAGGATTTTTAAAGATATAATCCAATATTTACAGCCAGGAGATTGCTTAGTAAGAAATAATACAAAAGTAATTCCAGCAAGACTTTATGGAAAAAAAGAAACTGGAGCTAATGTAGAATTTGTACTTTTAAAGAATATAGAAGGAGATATTTGGGAAGTAATGTGTAGGCCAGGCAATAAACTACATGTTGGTGCCAAAGTAATATTTGGAGATGGACTTCTTAAAGCAGAAATATTAGAAACAATTAAAGATGCTGGTACAAGAAAAGTTAAGTTTACATATAATGGAATATTTAATGAAATATTGGATAAAATTGGTTTAATGCCATTACCACCATATATACATGAGGAATTAAAAGAAAAAGATAGATACCAAACTGTATATGCAAAATATGAAGGTTCAGCTGCAGCTCCAACAGCAGGACTACATTTTACAGATGATTTATTAAGAAAATTAGAAGAAAATGGAATAAAAATTGCAAATGTAACTTTGCATGTTGGTATAGGAACATTTAGGCCTGTAAAAGAAAAAAATATAGAAGACCATCATATGCATACAGAACATTATTATATAAAAAAAGAAGATGCAGATAAAATAAATGAAGCAAAATTGTCTGGAAAAAGAGTAATTGCAGTTGGAACTACTTCATGTAGAACTTTAGAGACAATTGCAGATGAGAAAACAGGATTAGTAAAGGAGAGTGAAGGAGATACTGGAATATATATATATCCAGGATATACTTTTAAATGTATAGATGGACTTGTTACTAACTTTCATTTGCCAGAATCAACACTTCTTATGCTTGTATCAGCACTTGCCGGAAAAGATTATATAATGAAAGCATATAAAGAAGCTGTAGATAAAAAATATAGATTTTTTAGTTTTGGAGATGCAATGTTAATATTATAAAAGCTAATAATGCAAGGAGGATTTAATGAAACCATCGGTAACATATGAATTATTACATGTAGACAAAAAAACAGGTGCAAGAAGAGGAGTAGTTCATACTCCGCATGGAGATATTCAAACACCAATATTTATGCCAGTTGGAACTCAAGCGACTGTAAAATCAATGACTGTAGAAGAACTTAAAGAAAATGGTGCACAAATAATTTTATCAAATACATATCATTTATATTTAAGACCAGGAAGTAAGCTTGTAAAAAAAGCAGGTGGACTTCATAACTTTATGAGATGGGATAGACCTATACTTACTGATTGTGGAGGATTTCAGGTATTTTCATTAAGTGACTTAAGAACGATATCGGAAGAAGGAGTAGAATTTAAATCCCATTTAGATGGAAGTAAGCATTTCTTTTCGCCAGAAAAAGTAATGGAAATAGAAGAAGATTTAGGAGCAGATATAATAATGTCTTTTGACGAGTGCTGTCCTTATCCTTCTACATATGAATATACAAAAAATTCAATGGAAAGAACAACAAGATGGGCAAAAAGATGTAAAGAAGCCCATAAAACTGATCAAGCCTTATTTGGAATAGTTCAAGGGGGATTTTATGAAGATTTAAGAAAAAAATCGGCAGAAGATTTAATTGCCTTGGATTTTCCTGGATATGCAATAGGGGGAATAAGTGTAGGAGAACCAAAAGAAGAATTTATAAAAATTCTTAAATATACAGCTCCACTAATGCCAGAGAATAAGCCAAGATATTTAATGGGAGTTGGTTCACCTGATTACTTATTAGAAGCGGCTATAGCAGGTATTGATATGTGTGATTGCGTACTTCCTACAAGAATAGCAAGAAATGGTACAGCTATGACATCTCATGGAAAAGTAGTAGTAAGAAATGCTACATATGCAGAAGACTTTTCCCCATTAGATGATGAATGTGACTGCTATACTTGTAAAAATTATACAAGGGCATATATTAGACATCTTATAAAATGTAATGAAATATTAGGGGTTAGATTATTATCAATTCATAATATAAAATTCTTGACTAATTTAATGGAAAGAGTTAGAATGGAAATTGAAAATGATAATTTGCTAGACTTTGCAGATGAGTTCTATAAAAAATACGGATATACTAAAGAGGAGGAATAGTATGGATTTGATGGAAAATGTTCCAGAAAATAACAAAAAAGTAACCAAAGTAAAAGTTTGGTTTATAGTGGTAATTGTTCTAATTATTTTATTAATAATTGCCGCAGTTGCAATATGGATATATAGTCAAAATTTGGCTAAAAATAGATTTAAATTTTATGTTGATGGAAAATTACAATCTGAATATGAAGAAGATATGTTTTTTGTTGAAGGAGATAAAGTTTATATATCCATAAAACGTATAGCTTCATTTTTAGGTTACACAGCATATAATGGTGGATATGAGCAATATACAGAAGATAGAACGAAATGTAATGTCACAAACTCAAAAGAAGCTGTAAGTTTTGAAGCAAATTCTAATAAAATATATAAATATAATGTTTTAGATGCAAATAATAGTGAAAGTCAAATGTTTACAATAGATGAGCCTATAAGAGCTTCCGGATCTGACTTATATATATCTTCAGAGGGATTATCTAGAGCATTTAATATTATGATTTCTAGAGATGCATCAAATAATACTGTAACAATGTTTACTTTAAATTATTTGGCAGATTATTATTCTAAACAAGTACAAAACTCTGCTATAACATCAGATACAAGTAGTTTTTCGGAAAGTGTAACATTTAATAATCAAAAAGCAGTACTTTATGATATGATGATAGTAAAAGATGCTACAACAAATCAATATGGAGTAGTATCGATAAGTGATCCTACAAACCAAATTATAGGAGCGAGATATTCTAGTATTGAATTTATGGAAGGTAGTAATGACTTTATTGTAAAAACTAGAGATTCTAAAGTGGGAATTATAGGTAGTGATGGAGTTACAAAAGTTAAACTTGAATATGATGATATAAAAGAAATAGACAAAAATTTAGGCTTATATTTAGTTACAAGTAACAATAAACAAGGTGTTGTAAATAAAAATGGAAAAATAATTGTATACCAAGAATATGACCAAATAGGTTTGTCTAATACTATAGATGATGAAAATGTTACCAATAGATACATTTTATATGATAATTGTATTCCTGTAAAAAGAAATAATCTATGGGGATTAATAGATATAAATGGAAATCTAATTTTACCAATAGAATATGATGGTTTAGGTTGTTCAGCAGATACTTCTACAGATACTAGAGCATCAGATGTACTAATAATACCAGAGATAGACGGTATTGTAGTAGAAAAAGATGAAATGAATGGAAATTCAAGAGTAAGAAAATATGGTATAATAAATTCAGATGGAACACTATTTATTAATATAGTGCTAGATAGTATATATTCTTTAACATCACAAGGAAATGTAACTTATTATGCATCAGTTCAAAATCAAATAATAGATATAGTTGAATTTGTTTATCAGCAACAAGCAGGAATAGGTGATGGAACAATCCAAACAGGTAATGAAGTAAATGAAAATACAAATACAAATACTTCAGGTAATGTAAATTCAGTAACTTCAAATACTGAAAGCTATTAAGGAGGAAAGATGGAAGTTAAAAATCTTTTGATGACATTAGTAACCGTATTCTTGCTTTTAGGATTATACTATATAACTACTATGCCAAGAAGAAAACAGGCAAAAGAAATTAAAAAAATGCAAGATAATTTAAAAAAAGGTGATAAAATAATTACATATACTGGTTTATCTGGAGAGATATGTGATGTTCTAGAAGATAGAATAATTCTTCTTACAAATCCAGATGAAATAAAATTATCTATTGAAAAATGGGCAGTAGCAGGATTAGATGATAGAAATATAGAAAAGTAATAAAATATATCCTTTCTACATATATTTTAATGAAAGGTAGGGAGGATATGGAAAAAAAAGAAAATGATTGTAAGAATGCACTAAAAGGAAAATTAATAAAAATTTTATTAGGAAGCATGATATCTTTTATAATTAGCTTAATATTATTACTTGTAATTTCTTTAATATTAACTTATACAAATGTATCAGAAAATATTATAACAGTAGCAGTTATAGTCATATCAGCACTAAGTATACTTGTGGGTAGTATTATAAGTGCATTAAATATAAATAAAAATGGAATATTAAATGGAGCTTTGGTTGGAGCCATTTATATGATTACAATATATTTACTATCTAGTATATTTGTTTCTGGATTTGAAATAAATATGCAATCAGTAATAATGATAGCAGTATCAACACTTGCTGGTATGATAGGAGGTATTATTGGTGTCAACTTCCATAAATAGGAGGAAAAATGAAAGCACAAAAAAAATTAAATGTTGTATTGATTATACTAATTATTATTTTACTTAGTATTATTTCTTTTATAGGAATTTTTTATCAAAATAAAAATAAAATGAAAAATTATATTAAAGAATATAATTTGGGTACAGATCTAAAAGGATATAGAAAAGTAATTTTGGAAGTAGACAGTTCTTACGAAGAAAATACAGATGAACTTAAAAATTATGATAATTATGTAAAATCTGCTAATATAATAAAAGACAGATTAAATTCAATGAAAATTACAGATTATAGTGTTATGTGCGATGAAAGTACAGGAAAGATAGAAATAAATCTTCCAGAAAATACACAAACTGATTATATATTAGCAGATATTACTCAAAAAGGAAAGTTTGAAGTAGTAGATGCTTCAAATAATGATGTTTTAATGAACAATCAGGATATAAGAAGTACAAATGTAAGAACTACAAAAACATATTCTAATACAGAAGCTATATATATGGATATAAATTTTAATAGTAATGGTGCTAAGAAATTTAAAGAGATAACTAAAAATTATCAAAATACTGTCTCTAATGAAGTAGCAGATACTACAAGCGAAAATACTACTGAAAATGTAGAAACAAACGAAACATCAAATGAGACAAATGAAGCAACTAACGAAACAGAAGGAACAAGCGAAGAAGAAAATAGTGCAAAAGAGATATCGTTAAATATTGATGGGACAACCATGATGACAACTGATTTTTCAGAGGTTATAGATAATGGCGTTTTATCATTAACATTAGGAAGTGCTTCTTCAAATGATGATTTGAAAATTTTAATGTATCAAGCAGAAAGCTTAGCTGCAATATTGGAAAATGATGAGATGCCACTTAAGTACACAGTTACTGGAAATATGTATGTATCTTCACCAATAGAGCAAAACCATATAAATATATTAATTTGTATTGGACTTGCAATTGCATTAATAATGTTTATTGTTTTAATTATAAAATATAAAGGAAAAGGATTAGCTATATCATTTTCTTCAATAGGATTTTTAGCGGTATATTTGCTAATTATAAGATATACAAATGTAACTCTAACATTAGAAGGAATATTTGCTATAGCTATTGTATTTATAATAAATTATATATGTAATATTATGTTATTAAATAGAATAAAGAAAAATGTAGAAAAATCATTTGAGGAAGCAATGCGTAAATTTTCTTTAACAATTGTTCCAATATTTATATTTGCTGTTGTATGTTGCTTCTCTGGTTGGATGCCAATATTTAGCTTTGGAATGGTAGTATTCTGGGGTCTAATTATAAGTGTAATATATAATTTTATAGTAACACAGCTATTTATTAAAAATCTTAGCAAGTAAGGAGAATTTATATGAGTAAGAAAAGTAAAATATTATGTGTCATATTAGCTGTTATATTTATAGCTGCTATTGTCTCAACAGCAATTAGAGGACTTAAAGTTAATATAAGTTATGCAGAAGGAACAACAATTGTTTTTAATCTAGGAAAGCAATATGAAACTAAAGATATTAAGAATATTGCTAAAGAAGTATGGAACGATAATGCTATATTAGTTCAAAAAGTGGAAGTATATAATGAATCAGTAGCTGTAAAAGTACCAAATTTTTCTGAAGAACAATTAAATAATTTTATAAGCAAAATAAATGAAAAATATGAATTAGAATTAACAAATACGGATATTACAATATTATATAATGCTAATGAACAGTTAAGAGATATTATAAAGCCATATGTAATACCATTAATAATTTCAACAGCATTAATAGTAGTTTACTATTCTATAAGATTTAAAGGAATAAAAGAAATTTTAGAATTATTACTAACGCTTATTGGAGTAGAAGGAATAATATATAGTATTTATGCACTATTTATGCTTCCAATAGACATTATAACTATGCCTATAGTTATGCTTGCATATGCAGGAGTAGTTATATATGTAACACTAAAAAAAGAAACCAAAAAAAATAGAAAAAATCAAGAAAATAGTAAAAAAGAAAAAGTAGAGAAAGAAAATAAAGAATAATAAGGGGGAAGTACAAATGAAAAACTTTAAAACCCTTGAGGCTGTATATATATATATATATATATTGAAAGATCTAACAAAGTAAGCTTATGTAAACATAGAAATAAAACTATGCTTTTTAGACGAATCTAAAAGGCATAGTTTTTTTGCGTATTAAATAAAAAGTAGAAGGAGAAAAAATATGTCAAAAGAAATAAAAATAAAAAATCTAAAAAATAAAAAATTAATTATATTAATAATAGCTATTATTTTGATAGGAATAATAATTGGAGGCATATTAGTAAGAAACGTAATAGTAAATAAACAGACAGCAGAAGAAAAATATAATTTAGGAGAAAATACGAATTCAAGTCTAATTGCAAAATACATAAGAAAAGAAGTAAAAATAGGTGGCATAACAGGAACATTAGAAGTTTTAGATACATCAGATGCAACAGCAAAACCAGAAGACATATTAGAAGGAAAAACTGCATATGTAAATGGAGAGAAAATAACAGGAACGATGAAAGAATGGGTAGAATTTAACTCAGGATATGGAAGAATAGAAATAGTATGGTTGGATAAGAATAATAATATAATAGATAATCCAATATCACCGAAAGACTCACTTCAAGGAATGATGCCAATAAAATGGAATGGAACAGAATTTGTAGAAGCAGATGAAAATAATAGTGGAAATGATTGGTACGAATATAAAGGAAAAGATGGAACAGAAGATAATAGAGAAAGCAAATGGGCGAATGCTAAAGATAGTAAAGGTAGTTATTTTGTATGGGTACCAAGATATGCATATAGAATAGTATATTATGCAAGTGAAGACAGTGATGTTGTAAGTGGATATTGTGATGGAAGAGGAATGGTAGATGTACTTGGCAATAAAAAATATGAATTAGATTCTGGAGTAGAAGTTGTAGAAAAAGATGGAAATAGTTATATTGTGCACCCAGCATTTGAAACGAATCTAGACTTAGGAGGATGGGATAAAGATTTAGATGGAATATGGGTAGCAAAATATGAAGCATCAGGAACAAAAGGAACAGATGAAGTAAGTAATGATTTAAAAGTAGTACCGGGAGTATCTTCATTAAGATATCAAACAATAGGAGCACAATACACAAGTGCATATAATTATGATAGAAATAAAGAAAGGCATTTAATAAAAAATAGTGAATGGGGAGCAGTAGCATATTTAACGCATAGCCAATATGGAAGAAACGGTCATGAAATAGATATAAACAATAGTAATAATATGATAACTGGAAATGGAGGAGGAAGTGTAGATGCGGATCCTGCTTCAGGAACAACAAATGCATATAATACAGATTTAGGACAAAAAGCAAGTAGTACTGGAAATATATATGGAATATATGATTTATCTGGAGGAACATGGGAAAGAACTGCAGCATTTGATACAAAGTCTAATAATTTAGCAAATGGAAATAATTTCGCAAGTACAGGAGCAGGAAGTACTAAGTATGCAACAGCATATGAAAATGGTACAGATGTAATTAATGGAGAAAAAGTATATGAAGTAGGAAAAATAGGAGATGCAACTAAAGAAACATATACAGGAATTGGAGAAATTGCTTGGAATAATGATGGTTTTAGAATTCCGTATCAAGCTGGACCATTCTTTTTACGCGGATTGGATTGTAATGGTAATGTAGAATCAGGAATATTTGCTTCTAGTTTCAGTAATGGGGCTAGTAATTATTATTTTGGTATACGTATAATACTTTCTGGTTCTACGCTTTAGAATATAAATATTTATTATATAAGAAAAATTCTACTTAAATTTAAATTTTGGTTAGTTTTAAAAGTAAATTCCACTTTTAACTGAATTTACTATAACAAAAGAAAATTCAGTTATTTCAATAAA
>CALXPX010000028.1 GCA_944390305.1 uncultured Clostridia bacterium | reverse complement strand
CATAGCTTCTAATACTTCTCTCATTCTTTCAGTTCTTTTGAAATCTCCGCCTGCTGTATAACGAATTCTTGAATAAGCTAATGCTTGAACACCATCTAGATTATATGTTCCAGCAGTTGTTATATGACTCGAATTATGTCCTGTAACTCTGTTATTTTCATTTATATAATTATTTATATATTTTATTTCTTCACTATCTACTTCTATTCTTATTCCGCCTAAAGCATCTACAGCTTCAACTACTGCATCAAAGTTTACAGTTACATATTCTTTGATATTCAAATCCAAATTTGCATTCAAAGTACTTACTGCAAGTTCTGCTCCACCATATGAATATGCATGAGTAACTTTATCTAAGTTTCTTCCTGTTAATTTCAAATAAGTATCTCTATATACAGAAACTAATTTTACTTCACTTGTCTTTTTATTTATAGATGCAATTATAATACAATCACTTCTATTTCCTCTTCCGTAATCATCTGCTCTTGAATCTATTCCAAACAAAGCAATATTTCTATAATCACTTAATTCATCTGCCACAGCATCATCTATACTAATTGCATTTTGATCTAATTCTTCCTGATTCATTTCTCCAAGTTTACTATAAATAAATGTATACCCTGCTGCAAGTATTGCTGCTATTATTACAACAATAATAATTAAAATAGTCAAAAAGATCCTTAAGCCTTTTCTTTTTTTCTTTGGCTTTTCATTTTTTATATTTTCCTTCCTATAGCTTTGCTTTTTTTCTACATCTTTCATTCTTCTAGCATTGTTATGTGTACTCATTATTTCACCTCTATTTTATAATATTTCTCGTTATATTTTAACATTATATCTTATTTTTGTAAACATATATTTCAATATAAAATATTTTTTTACAACAAAAGCTATGTATTTAGCATCAGCTAAAACACATAGCTTTGCTATGTTTATATAGTTTTTTGTTAAATCTTACGATATATATATGCACAGTTCCAAGGATTTTAAGCATTTTTATATTTCCTTCTTTCCTTTGCTAAATTAAATAATATAACCTATGTCGAATTTTGTTAATATAATTTTCAAAAAACTATAAAACTATTTACTTTTCAATATACAAAATTATTATTTGAAATCTTTTCCTATAAAATATTAAAAAGAGCATCGAAATGATAACGACGCTCTTTTTTAGTTGCAACTTTATTTTTCATATATTTTTTATACATTATATTTTCTAGATTTTATGAATGCAAATGCACCTACTGCAATAGCTACTACTGCTATTCCAGATATAATGTAAATATCTGTTTCACCTGTTTGTGGTAAGTCTTTATCTGCATCATTTATTTGATTAACTCTTAGAATGTTTTCTTTTTCTGTTGCGCTATTAACAGCTGGACTATTTGTTTGAGTATTAGTATTTGCTGTATTAGCACTATTAGCATTATTTGTATTATTTTGTTGTGGTGTTAAGTTAATACCTGATGCATACGCTCTTGTCATTGTAAAAAATAAAACTGCAAAGATCATAACTATTAAAATTGTTACATACTTCATTGAATTTTTCATAGTATTCTCCCTTTCTTCTTTAGACTTCTAATTTTATTATTTGCTTTTAAAAGCAAATTATAGCAAGAAAAATATTACATTTTTTCTACTACTATTAATTGTATACTTATTTTTCTTATTCGTCAACAATTTCAATAAAATTTTTGTCATTTTTTTGATTTTTTTGTAAATTTTTATACATTAAATTTAAATTCTACAATATCTCCATTTTGCATTACATAGTCTTTACCTTCTAATCTTACTAATCCTGCTTCTTTAGCTTTTTGGTATGAACCTTGTTTTATTAAATCGTCATAAGAAATTATTTCTGCTTTAATAAAGCCTCTTTCAAAATCTGTATGTATCTTTCCAGCAGCCTGAGGAGCTTTTGTACCTTTTTTTATAGTCCAAGCTCTTACTTCTTTTTTTCCTGCTGTTAAAAATGACATAAGTCCTAATAAATCATAGCTTGCCTTTATAACTTTATCCAATCCAGATTCATCTAGCCCCATTGCCTCTAGCATTTCATTTTTTTCTTCTCCTTCTAAAGAAGAAAGCTCTTCTTCTATTTTTACGCAAAGAGATATAACTTCCGAATTTTCCTTTTTAGCATATTCTTTTACTTTTTTTACATATTCATTTTCTTTTCCAATATCTGATTCGGAGATATTAGCTACATAAATTATTGGTTTCATTGTAAGCAAAAAAGAATCTTTTAAAAACACTTTTTCATCATCAGTTAATTCTAATGTTCTAGCAGGTCTGCCTTCTTCTAAGACTTTTCTTACTTTTTTAAATACCTCTTCTTCTTGAATATATTTCTTATCTCCTTTTGCAAGTTTAGCTGCTCTATCTATTCTTTTAGAAACAGTTTCTAAGTCTGCTAATACTAATTCTAAATTTATTGTTTCTATATCCCTTATAGGATCAACATTTCCATCAACATGTACAATATTAGAATCATCAAAACATCTTACAACTTGTGCAATAGCATCAGTTTCTCTAATATGTGATAAAAATTTATTTCCTAAACCTTCACCTTTACTTGCTCCTTTTACTAACCCTGCAATATCTACAAATTCAATTATAGCGTGTGTAACTTTTTCAGCATCATACATTTTTTCAAGAACATCTAACCTGTCATCTGGTACTGGTACAACACCTACATTTGGTTCTATTGTGCAAAAAGGATAATTTGCACATTCAGCACCTGCATTTGTTATACTATTAAATAATGTACTTTTTCCTACGTTTGGCAAACCTACAATTCCTATTTTCATTTATTATCCTCCTTAAGTTGTCTCTATTTTTTATTCATCTTTGCTTGCTTTAGCATATTTCTTTAATGTTTGATATACCATATAATTTATTGTACCTGGTATATCTTTTGTTCCAGCTGGTACTCCTGTTAAAATTTCAATACCTTCATCTATGTTTGATACTGCATAAATATGAAATTTTCCATTTTTTACCGCTGTTACTATTTCATCATCCAGATTTAAATTTTGTATATTTTGCTTTGGGATCATTACTCCTTGCTTTCCATTTAAACCTTTTAATTTGCAAATTTCAAAATAGCCTTCTATTTTTTCGTTTACACCACCGATTGCTTGTATTTCACCTTTTTGATTTACAGAACCAGTAACTGCAATACCCTGATTAATTGGTACCCCTGAAAGGTTCGATAAAAGAGCATAAAGTTCTGTACTAGATGCACTATCTCCATCTACACCATTATATAATTGTTCAAAGCATATACTTGCAGTAAGTGATAATGGCATATCTTTTGCAAATTTTTCACCCAAATAACCATTTAATATTAATATACCTTTAGAATGTGAAGAACCTGATAATTCTACTTCTCTTTCTATATCTATAATTCCTTTTTTACCAGTATAAGTATTTACAGTAATTCTTACTGGTTTTCCAAAAGAATATTCTCCTATACTCATTACAGTAAGACCGTTAATCTGTCCTATTTTTTCTCCTTCAGTATCTATTAAAAGTGTACCTTCTTTTATCATTTCAGTATATTTTTCATCATATTTCTTTAATCTATTTTTTCTTTCCTCTAATGCTTTATCTATATATTCTTTAGTTACAACCTTTGATTTACTAAGTCTTGCCCAAGTAGCCGCTTCAGCTATAACCTGAGACAATTCTCCAAATCTTGTAGATATTCTATTTTGACTATTAGATAATCTAGTAGAATATTCAGCAAGTCTTGCAACTGCAAATTTATCTAAATGTGGAAGTTCATCATCTTCACAATATCCATGTACGAATCTTGCTAAATCTTTTAAATTTTGCGTATTAAGAATAGCATCATCTTCAAATTCCACCTTTATTTTAAATAATTTTCTAAAATCGCTATCAACAGAAAGAAGTGTTTGATACACATTTTCATTTCCTATTATAATTACCTTTAAATCTAGTGGTATAGGTTCTGGCTTTAATGAAACCATTACCATTGATGTCTTTTGATCTATAGAATTATCTATACCAAGCTCTTTATTACGTAAAACTTTTTTTAAATTATCATAAGCAATTGGGTTTGTAAGTAAATCATTTGCTTGGAAAATTATATATCCACCATTTGCCTTATGAAGCAATCCTGGTCTTATCATTGTAAAATCAGTTCTTAATATACCATAATGGTTTTCATACTCTAATCTTCCAAATATATTACTAAAACTATAATTTGAATCCATAACTACAGGAGCACCTTCTGCATTACTATTATCTACAAAAAGATTGACTCTATAGTTGTCCCAAGGATTTGTTTCTATTACTTTTGGCTGTCCTTCAGTAGTTTTAGGTTCTTCTGAAGTAAATTTATTTATATTTTTTATAATGTCTTTTCTAACACCATCTAAAAACTTATTGATTTTTTTATTTCTTTTAAATTTTGATTTTACAAAAGATATATGTCCTTCAATAGAAAGTGATGCTATACTTGATTGCCATTCAGAAACCTTTTTTTCAGATTCTTGCTCTATTTCTTTTATTTTTCCTATTACTTGTATTATTTGTCTTTGAACAATTGTTGATCTATCTTCATATTCTTTTTTTATTTTTTCATCTAATTTTTCAAATTCTTCTTCTTTTATTATCTTACCATCTATAACTGGCATCATATATATACCGTTATCTGATGCTTTTACTTGAAATCCATATTTAGCAGATTCATTATTTAAATCTTCTAATAACTTCGTTCTTTTTTCTTGATATTTTTGAATAATAACATTTTTTTCTTTTTCAAAATCATCATTATTAAATGTACTTTTTATCTCAGATTTTATATCCTTGACAAACTTTTCCATTGTCTCTTCAAACTCTTTACCTTGACCTGCTGGTAAATTTAAAGCTACAGGTTCATTTGGATTTTCAAAATTATACAAATAGCACCAATCTTGAGGTTTCTTTTTATTTTTACTTATTTTATCTAAATAATTTTTTGTATACATTGTCTTGCCAACACCTGAAGGTCCTTCTAAATAAAGGTTATATCCATTTACATCAACATTTAATCCAAATTTTAAAGAATCTATGCCTCTTTCTTGACCTATACCATCATAATTTCTTTCTAATTCTTCTGTTGTGACAAAATTAAAAATATCTGGGTCACATACATATTTTAAATTTTTATATGAAACTTCCTTTGTATTCTTCATTTTTTTATTTCCTTTCTTATGTTCTATTTTTACCTAAAATTATATTTATATGTAATATGTCATTAATATGGCATCTTCTGTACCGTAATATTTATTTCTTCTTCCTACTTCCACAAAGCCAAAAGTTTTATAAAGTTTTATTGCCGAAAAATTATTTGCATTTACCTCCAAATTAATTTTTTCTATATCATTCATATGTGCATATCTTACAATATAACTCAAAAGATTTGAAGCAAAACCTTCATTTCTTTTATCTAATCTTGTAACAATATTCATTATTTCCATTTCCTCAAATACTATTCTTATACCGATAAACCCATATATTTCCTCATTTTGTTTTACTACAAAATATCTTGAATCATCATAATCTTCTTTTAAAACTTCATACTTCCATATATTAGGAAAATTGTCATAATTTAACTTTATTTTTTCTAAATCAGTATAACTCATTTCTAAAATACTTATATCGTCAGAAAATCCTTCTTTTTGTCTTTGAGCTTGTGGTTTTCTAAGATACATCGGATATATATCATCTGCATTTTCAGTTATTCCTAAGTTATATCTATTATATGCTGCAAGTGCTACTCCAACTGCAAGTGATGGTAAATCTTTTAAATATTCATGAGTGCATACATCATTACTATTTGCTCTTTCTTTTGCAATTTGAGCTAAATACAGCGGCTCTATATCTTCTATTTTTGCATCTCCTACAAAATATGTTGGAAGATTTAAATTATCTACATAAGTTATCATATCTGAAAGTGGAAGTATTTCAGGATTTTTATAAATTGAAAATTTATTATTTTTCATTTTATAAATTGCAAAATATACATTATTATTTTTTGCATCTATTATAGATATATACTCACCATTTCCTTTTTTTATAACTCCACAAAAGCCAAGTGCTTCTAATGAATTAATCCCCATAACAGGAATTTCTTTAGAATCTGCAAATGCTTTAATAGTAGCTAAACCTATTCTTATTCCTGTAAAAGATCCAGGTCCTTTTGAGCAAGCTATTAAGTTAATATCTTCTAATGTCAAATTTGAAGATTTTAAAATATCATCTATCATTGGCATAAGAGTTTCAGAATGTTCTTTTTCACTTTTATTATGCATTTCCTTTATAATTTTATTATCTTCTAAAATTGCAACTGAACATATATTAGATGATGTATCAATAGAAAGTATCTTCATATTTTATTCCTTTCACATTTTTCACCATTTTAAGCTTTATATCACATATTAGTTATATACCACAAATGCATAAAAGTCAACAATTTAAGTCTATATACTTAATAATAAATTACAAAATTCTATATTTTTAATAATAGAAAATTCCCATACTTAGGCAATCATATTAAGCCTAAATATGGGCAATTACATTTAAATATATTCTTCTTTAAAAATTAGTAGGACCTTTTTCTCATTTTTTCTCATTAAAATTTTAATTTCTTTGTAATCAGTTTCAATCCGTCTAATAATAAGTTCTAACTCTTTGGTATCTATTTCTTCGTCAATAAACATTCTTACATTTTTTGCAATCCGATTTGCATTTTTGTCCTGCCTCATTCTAAGTGATGTTATTTACACTTCCCACGTTGAAGAATAAGATTAGCCTCCTTTCAAAAATGTAATGTATCTATTTTATCATATTTTTGATATTATTGAAAATTATTATTTTCATTTATTTATTATTGCTTATATGTATATTTTCAATATCTGTTTTTAGTTCTCTTTGAATAATATTTTGTATTTGTGCGACTTCCCCTGTCTCTAATTTTTCTTTTTTAACAATAACATTTACACTTTGATCATTTATAAGTACAACTACATTTTCAAAACCTTTAGTTTGCAAAAGATTTTCTACAATCATAATAGCATTTTTCTTATCATTTATATTTTTTATTTCATTTTCAGCAATATCTTTTTGGTCTGATGGAATCTTTTCATTTTCTAATATTCCTTCATATGTTTCTAGCATTTGCGAATACATTGTTTCTCTTTCTAATTTAGATTTTGTAAAATAATCATCTTTAGACTCTATATTACTATTTGAAGCTTCTTTAACTTCATTTTCATTTATTACATTTGTTTCATTTATAACATTAGTATTTACCTCGTTAGTGATTTCATTAATTACATCATTTACTATATTTTCTGTATTATCTGCTGAAGTATTGCTGCTAATACTTTCTTCTATATTTGTAATTTGATTTAATTCATTTTGAACTTCAGATACTATATTTTGATCTACATTATTCTCATCTGTAACATTTGCACTAACAAGTTTTGCATCCCCTAATTGTGCTAAAAGTAAATTCTCATTTTCATGATTATTTGTATAATTCATATATCCAGCTGTCATAAGCATTAGAGCTAACGCTAATATTACAACCTGATTCTTTTTCATTATCTTTTTTATGCAGCTATTATCTTTCTTATCATTCAATCTTTTTATCATAATTACTCCCCCATCTTAAAAACTTGTATTTTATGAGTAGCAAGTCCAGTTGCTGCTTCTACAGCTTGAATTATGTTAGTTTTTACATTTGCATCATCTGCACCTTGTGCTGTTATAATAGCACCTTCTATTTTAGGACTTATAATACTTTTAGTAATAGGTTCCTTACTTCCGCTTCCGTCTTCTTTATAAATAACTTCTTTTTGACTATCAGTTTCTGAAATAGTTCTACTTCCTCCTGAGCTGTCTGTTTCTGTGGTATTACTTGTTTTAGAATTTTCGTTATATACAGGTACATAAGTACTAGTTTCAGAATATGTAAGCAAAACTTTAACCTTTCCTACTCCTTGAATATTAGACAAAATATTAGCAAGTTTTTTCTCGTTTTCATCAGAAGATACTTCAGTGGTAGTAGAGACATAACTTACATCATTCCTACCTTCTGCCTCTGGCACGACATTAGTTTCTTCTTTCTTTTTTTCACCATTCCATATATAATTAATAGCTACAATAGTTACAATTAATATAACAATAAATACAATAATATTTTCCATTTTCTTTTTATTATTACCATCATTTTTTGAAAATATCTTTTTAAGTTTTTCACCAAACATATAAACTTTCCTCCACTACTCAATAACTATATTTTTCTCTTTAACAGCATAAGTTTCATTCAAATATTTTTTTAGCTCCTTTTCTTCACTTTTAGGAATTCCCTTTACTACTTGATCTTTTATAGAATTATCTTTTTCTCCTATTTGAACATTATTAATAATTACTTCATTTACTTTTGAAACAGTTTTTTCATCTTCACTTTCTTTTTCTTTTTCCTTAAATTCATAAATTCCTTTTATTGTTATTTTCTCTATTTCATAATTTTCTACTACCTCAATTTCTACACTTTCACATCCATATCCTTTATTTTGTAATTTAGATATTATATCTTGTTTTAAATTGGTTTTATATATTTCATTAATACTATTTTCTGTATTATTTTCACTTAAAACTGTATTGGTTTCTATCTCTAGTGAATAATTACCAAAATCCATATCTATATTTTTACCAACCACTGGGCTAATGACAGAAAAAAGAACATAAACACCAATTACTATTTTTATATATTTTTTACTTTTTCCTTCTGGAAGTAACATTTGTATAATTACCCCAATTATTACTGCAAATATAATCTGCTGTGCCCATGAACTAATAAAAGAAATCATATTTAAATCTCCTTTTTATCCATACATAAGTCCACTATTTGAAATTTTCATAACAATTGCTATACCAATAATAAGTAATACTGTCATTGCGAACATAACTGCTAGAAAAATCTTAAAAGTTCCTCCCATTTGCTCCATTATTCCAACTACTTTTTCATCAGCTATAGGCTCACACAAGGCAGCTCCTAAATAATATGTAATAGCTAATGCCGCAAGTTGCACAATTGGCCTTATACAAATCGCAATAATGACAATTATACCTATAACTCCAACTGCATTTTTTATAATATTGCTGCATCCCATAATTGTATTTACTGCATCTCCCAAAATACTTCCTACAACAGGAACTACTGATGAAATCGCAGTTTTAGCTGCCTTTGCTGTTACTCCGTCTATACTAGAAGTAAGTCCTCCTTCTAAAGATGTTACACTTACAAATAAAGTAAGTACTGTTCCTAAAATCCACACCATACTTGAATTAAGAAATTTAGATAATTTTCCAACTTGTGCTTGGTCAGATATTTTAGAAATTATTCCTAGTGCTGTAGAGACTAGCGCAATTGGAATTAAGATATTAGTCATAAAATTACTTATAAAAGTAACTAATAATAAAAGTATCGGTTGTAACATCCCTGAAGAAACTATATTACCAGTTGTTATCATAAGAGTGATCATAAGGGGTATTAGAGAATTTGCAAATCCAGTTAAATTTTGTACTGCAGTCTTCATTTCTGTAATAATAGTAGAAAAGTTAGTCATTATTAAAGTAATTATTAATATGTATTCTATAAAATAGGCAATTTTTGAAACATTTTCATTTCCTAAATTTTCGCTTATTGCTTTTAATATGCTATGTATAACAATAATTATCATAACAGTAGCAATTGTAGATAATGCATCTTTAATATTATCACCAAGCAGAGTAAAAATTATATTCATCAGCATATTATTATCAAAATTACCACTTACACTCGCTTTAAATATTTCATTTACATCTATATCTCCGAAAACATCTTTAGTATACTTTTCTGAATCTGATAAAAATGATGATATTCCTAAAGACTCTGCTTGAGAAGATATGAGTTCTTCATCAGTAGATGCCATAACTTGTGGAGATATAAAATATGTAATTATGGCCATTAAAAATATTACAAAACATTTTTTCATATTTTCTCCTTTGTTATGGTAAAATCTTTACAATTGTATCTATTAAAGCATTAATTATGGGTATTGATAATGATATAATTAGTATTTTCCCTCCAATATCTACTTTACTAGCTATAGCACTTTCTCCTGCATCCTTGCAAATGCTTACTGCAAACTCTGTTAGTATTGCTATACCAGTTATTTTTATAAGTATTATAAGAAATTCATTATTTATATTTGTCTTACTTGATATACTTTTAATCATATCTATAATTCCTGACAATGTATCAGATGCTAAAGCAAGTATTAATACTCCTGCTAATATTGACGCATATATAGCAAATTCTGGTTTATATTGTTTTAAGATAACAATAATAATTACAGCTATAAAGGCTATACCTATGATTTTTATAATATCCATTTTTATTACCTTTCATGCTTTTTATTGTCATAAGTTAAACATTGTTCTAACTGCATCAAATAAAGAACTAACTTCTTTAATTACCATAGTAAGGACAATTATAAGACCAGCTAAAGTAGTCATCATAGCTTGATCTTCTCTTCCCGCTCTAACTAGTACTTGATATAATACAGCAACTAAAATTCCTATAGCAGCTATTTTAAATAATAAATCTATACTCATAAAAACTCTCCTTTATATTAATACTATTACAAGAGCTAGTCCCACAGTTGCTCCTAACGTTTTATAAAGTTTTTCATTTTTCATCTTTTCATTCTCTGCATCCTTAATTTGTACATCCAAAAATTTATTTGTTAATCTAATCTCACTTACTTGTCCATCTATATCTGTTTTTCCAAGCATTTTAGCCAAGCTCTTTATTATTTCTGCATCTTCCTTAGAAAAATTAGTATCAGAACTATCTACTGCTTCTTCCCAAGCCACACCCGCAGATTCGCTCTCCATTCTTTTAGATGACTTTTCAAAAATCTCACCTATATTATGATTCATTTTATGAGAAATTTCATAAAAAACATCTGGTATTGGTTCATATGTAAATTTTATTTTATCTTCAAAAAAATTTAAGGCTTTTCTCATTTCTTTTAAGTCTTTAACTCTATTAGAATATTTTTTAGACATTAAAATACCTATATAACTTGTCCCAAGTAAAATCATTCCTAGAATTAAATATTTAATAATTATCATATGTATAAACCTCTTTTCTTTTGTATATAATAAATATATTCAAACTAAATTTATTTAGACCAAAATTCCATCTACACTTTTATACATATTTTTATCTAAATAGTATACTTTTCCCAATTTTCCTCTATTTTCTAAAAATATTATTCTTTTAAATAATTTTTCTTCATATAAAGTATTTAGTGCTTCATTTTTTCTAAGCTCAGATATATCTGCACCATGTGCTGTAAAAACTCCTTTAACTCCAGAGCAAATACCATAATTAATAGCTTCTAAATCTTCTTTAGTTCCAATTTCATCAGCCACAATTACCTGAGGAGCCATTGTTCTAATCGCAATTTTCATTCCTAAACTTTTAGTTACATTATCCATTACATCAGTTCTCATACCAACATCATTTTGAGGTACTCCTTTATACATAGAGGCAATTTCTCCTCTTTCGTCAATTAAAGACACAGTAAAACCTTGATTGCTAATGCATCTTACTAAGTCTCTTAATACAGTTGTTTTACCGCATCCGTGGTTTAGATACAATTAATGTATTATTAATTTCTCCTTTAACTAAAACTTCATTAATAATCTCATCACTAGCCCCAATAATTTCTCTTGCTACTCTAAAGTTGAGAGAAGAAACATAATTCACATTTATAATCTTCCCATCTTTCATAGTAGCATTTCCAGTTAATCCTACTCTGTGACCTCCAGGTAGAGTAATATATCCATCACAAATTTGACTTTGGTAAGAATAAATAGAATTATTACATAAAGACTGTAAAATATTTACAATCTCGGTTTGATTCACTATATGATCAATAATATCTTCTCTATTTGGATATTTTAAAATAATAGGTCTATTTACTCTTATTCTAATTTCTTCAATACTATTTTCATCAATCCTATAACAAATGTCTCTAGATAAAACTCTAGTAATAGAACGTAAATCAGTCATAATCCTCCGATCTAATTTATTTATTAATATACTTTATTTATATTATTAATTTTTTTATGTAGGCTGTCCACAAAAAAATAAGTAGCTATATTAAATATATGCTACTTATTTCTTTTTATTACTATTTATTTATTAATTATTCATTCCAATTATGATATACATTCATTACATCATCTAAATCTTCTAGATTATCTACTAATCTTTGCATTTTTTCTGCTCCAGCTTCATCTAAATCTACTGTTGTAGTAGGAACCATGCTTACTTCAGCTTGCATAAATTCTAATCCCTCTTTTTCTAAAGCTTCACGAACTTTTGAAAAATCTTTTGGATCTGTCAAAATTTCAAAACATTCTTCATCTGCTTTAAAATCTTCTGCTCCGCTATCTAAAGCAAGCATCATCATATCATCTTCTGATAGATTTGTTATTTCTCTATCTATAATGATAACTCCTTTTTTATTGAACATATATGATACACATCCTGTTGTTCCTAAATTTCCTCCTGCTTTATCAAATACGTGTCTTACATCTGCTGCTGTTCTATTTTTATTATCTGTACTAGCCTCTACTATTACTGCAACACCACTTGGGCCATATCCTTCATATGTTATTTCTTCGTATGATTTATTACTTCCTTCACCTGATGCTTTTTTTATTGAGTTGTTTATTGTATCATTTGGCATGTTATTTGCTTTACATTTAGCAATAACATCTCTTAATTTGGAGTTATTTGTCGGATCAGGACCTCCTGCTTTTACTGCTAATAGTATTTCTCTTCCTAATTTTGTAAATATTTTTCCTCTTGCTGCATCTGCTTTTCCTTTTTTGGCTT
>CALXPX010000027.1 GCA_944390305.1 uncultured Clostridia bacterium | reverse complement strand
ATCATTATGTAATTACTAAATATGATAGCGAAGGTTTAAGAGAAAAAGAAGAATGTTGGTTTAAAGATGGAGTATCTAAAACGATAAATATTAGATATGATGAAGAAAAACAAAAAGCGATAACAACATGTGTAGATTATAAAATGCAATATGGTTATATAGAAGAAAATAATACTAAAAAGACTATTGATATGAATAATTATTTAATTACAAATTATGATTATTTAAACGGAGGACAATTCTATTATAAGTTGCCAACAGAAGTAAGAAAAAGTAATTTTTCATATCTTATGACTAAAGCTCTTATTGATAACGATATGAATATAAATATTCAAGAAGATAGTATTTTCTTTACATGGGAAGGTGGATTTATGAACTTAGAAGAAGGAACGATGAAACCAATCTCTTTGTACTATAAAGAAGAAAAAGATAATAAGTTCATAACGACATATTTTTCTATAGATCTTAATTGTGTAGATGAGCTAAAAATATAGATTATGCCCTCCCTGTTGGGAAGGCATGTGAATAAGGACAAGAGAGAAATTGGTTTTTAGTCGTAGATATAGCAGGCCACTTCAATTGGTGTTGAAATTGCAGATGTAAAATGAAAGTAATAAGTACCAGCTTGTGCGTAAAATACGGTATAACTGTCAGTACTACTTCCTGAACCAGACATGGTACCAAGATTGTAGTAGTATCCATCAGGAGCTTGTACAGTACATGTTACTATACCGCTACGATCAGCATAACCAATTTGTGCAATAAATTTTGCACTGAAATTCCCAGAAGGTAGCGTTACTGCAATAGTTCCACTACCGTTGTAAATGGTTCCGCCATTTGTGGCAAGGACTTTACCTAAAGACCGGGTGCTGGCATCCGTGCTTACCTGCTCAGTAACTTCCTGGGAGGGAGCCTGAGAAGGTTCTACTTCCTGAGCAAAAGCGCTCACAGAAGCAAAGCAGCAGAACATAATGCATGCCATAATGATGGAGATAAACCGTTTCATAATTGAATCATCCTTTCAGAATTTTAGTTTGTCTCTCTCTT
Organism: uncultured Clostridia bacterium; assembly: GCA_944390305.1. Taxonomy (GTDB): domain Bacteria; phylum Bacillota; class Clostridia; order TANB77; family CAG-508; genus CAG-793. The sequence goes on along the minus strand of CALXPX010000027.1, from coordinate 11,971 downwards.
GCCTTTATTACCATATGCTTCGGACAGTTCCGATGCATAATAGTAATCTAGTAGTGATAAATCACATCAACATCATAACATTTCCTTGATTCTATGTCAGTAAAGCTGGAATTATATGGAATTAGTGGGAAAGTTTAGGAATTAATGACGTTAAAATAGGAAAGATGGATGGAAGATCGAAAGATTATTAATGAAATAATAGTCCAATTAAATCATTTTAAATTTAGAAGATCATCAATTTCGTATCAATACTTAATTGATGCAATATATCTTGTTGTAAAAGATAGAAATGTCATGAGAGATTTAAAAAAGTTTGTATACTTACCAATTGCACAAAAATATAATACTAGACCAGAAAATGTACAATGGAATTTAAGCAAATTAATTGATCTAATGTATGCAAATACTGCTTCAGATGTTATATTTAATTATTTTAAATTTTTTATTGATGAAAAACCTACTTTAAAATTTTTTATAGTTACAATAGCAAGGAATGTATATGAAGAAATGAATGATAAGTATATTTATTATTAAATCACCTATGGCTTTGTATAAATTATATTTTGTAAAGGAGTAAAAAAATGAATAAGAATTTATTCGCAACAATAAGTGTTGCAAAGGAAAATGAAAGAAAGGATGTAAAAATCTATAGAGTGCACAATGAAAAATATGGTATAGAGGTAGTAGAAGAAGAAAATGGTAAAACTAATATTAAGAAAGTTGAAAATTTAACAAATAATGAGGAAAAAATTAATAAGTTATTAGACGTATTAGTACTTAGCGTACAAAATTTTACACTACTTGAAGACTTTGCATATGACTTTAAAGATTAATTTATATTTGTTAAAATCTTTGACACCAAAGCATATTTTTATATATGCTTTTTTTCTTGCAACAAAAAAGTTTTTATGTTATTATATAATATGTCTTTAGAATTAGGAGTGAAAAATGGATAAAGAATATTACATGAATATAGCTCTAAATGAAGCAAAAAAAGCATATAATGAATTAGAAGTTCCTGTTGGAGCAATTATTGTTAAAAATGGTAAAATAATAGCTAAGGCATATAACGAAAAAGAGAAAAAACATGATACAACGAAACATGCAGAAATATTAGCTATTCAAAAAGCAAGTAAAAAATTAAAAAATTGGAGACTTTATGATTGTGACATGTATGTTACTTTAGAACCATGTAGTATGTGTGCAGGAGCTTTAATTCAAGCAAGGTTACGCAAAGTATATATTGGTGCAATGGATGAAAAAACTGGAAGCTGCGGCTCTGTACTTAATTTATTAGAAGATTACAAATTTAATCATAAGGTAGATATAGAATATGGAGTTTGCAAAAAAGAATGTGAGAACATTTTAAAAGATTTTTTTAAAAACTTAAGAAAAAACAAGAAATAAGAAGAGATACCGAAGTGGTCATAACGGAACTGCCTCGAAAGCAGAAGGCTATTATTTTAATGGCTCGTGGGTTCGAATCCCACTCTCTTCGCCAAATGGAGGGGTTATGGAAAAAAACAAAAAAGAAAAAATAAAATTGGCGGTGACACTCGCAATAATAATTGTAGCTTTTGGAATTGCTATTACAATAATGCTTAAGTATAACCAAGAAGGAGAGCAGAACATGCCTTTTAATTTATCTGAAATTATTGTTGTTAGTAGTGCAGAAGGCAAGACAAAAGAAGAAAATCCGAATAATTATAAATGGAATTTAAATATTATTCAATATAATGATATTTATATACAAATAACAAAAAATTCTGAATATGAAAAAAACTCATATATTGAAAGTGTTAGTTTAGAAAATTTTCATTTTACAGATCCAAAGATAGGCAATACTAGAGTATATATGCCAAATAGTACAGAAGGTAGTTTATTTTCTTATGAAGATAATTATTTAATAAATAGAAGTTTGACATTTAATGGAGCAAAACAAGATAATTCAAAAACATTAGAGATATCTAGTCAAGGTGGTAATGTTATATTTAGAGTAGCTAATACTGAAGTTGGAGAATATGTTTCTAATGATGATGCAGAAATTGCTCATAACGGAAGCCTAATAACTAAAACTGATGCTACTTTAGAGGATTTAAAAATTCAAATTTCTTTTGATGTAGTTATTAAAACAAATATATCTACATATAGAGGAAATGTAAAATTAGATTTACCTTGTGGAGATATTTTTGCTGAAGGTACTTCACAATTAGATAAAAAAGATTGTTCAGATATAATTTTTAAGAGGGAAAACTATTGATAATATTTTGTAAATAGTATATAATTGCTAAAGGTATGAGGATGTTTCTTTATAGAGGATATTCTCAATAAAAGGCTATGAACCTTGTCAGGACCGGAAGGTAGCAGCAATAAGTAGATTCTTTTATGTGGGGATATCCTCTATGAAGAAAGGTTTTTGTACCTTTATTAAAATTTTGGAGGCTTTATATGGAATATACAGCTTTATATAGAAGATTTAGACCAATGACATTTAATGAAATTGTTGGTCAAGAACATATCACTACTACACTAAAAAATCAAGTAATTGCAGATAGAGTAGGACATGCATATCTTTTTACTGGGTGCAGAGGATGTGGAAAAACTACTTCTGCTAAAGTATTAGCAAGAGCTGTAAATTGCTTAAATCCAAAAAATGGAGAACCTTGTAATGAATGTGAGATTTGCAGAGCAGCTTTAGAAGGGTCTCTTACAGATGTAGTGGAAATGGATGCAGCTTCTAATAATAGTGTTGATGATATAAGGGCAATTAGAGATGAAGTAAATTTTTTGCCAACTGTTGCTAAGTATAGGGTATATATAATAGATGAGGTTCATATGCTTTCAACAGGAGCCTTTAACGCTCTTTTAAAGACTTTAGAAGAACCACCAAAACATGTAAAATTCATTTTAGCTACAACAGAACCACAGAAATTACCAGCAACAATTTTATCAAGATGTCAGAGATTTGATTTTAAAAAGATTTCAGAAGGAGATATTACAGAAAACTTAGAAAAAATATGCAAAGAATGTAAAATACAATATTCTACTGATGCACTTGAATTAATTGCTGAATTATCTGAAGGAGCAATGAGAGATGCTCTATCTATTTTAGAAAGATGTTCTCAAGGTGAAGATAATAGTATAACAAAAGAGAAAGTAAAAGATTTAGTTGGTATACCTAAATTAGAATATGTTTCAGGAATAGTAGATGCAATCTTAAATTATGATGTAGAAAAAAGTATTAATATTTGCAATGATATAATATTAGAAGGAAAAGATTTAAATAATTTTCTTTGGGAAATTATAAAATATGTTAAAGACATTATGATACTAAAAACTACAAATACAGCTTCTAATATATATTCTGATGAAGATAAAAATAAAATGCAAAACATTGCTAATATAGCAGCAAAAGATACTCTTTTGAAAATTATTTATACATTATCAGATTTAGAAAATGAGCTTAAGTGGTCATCACAAAAAAATATCATTTTTCAAGTAGGAATAATGCGTTTATGCAGCAGGGAAAATATGACCCTTGAAGAAAGAATAGATAATTTAGAAAAATCTATTGCTAGTGGAAAGGTAAATGTACAAGTAAAAAAAGAAGAAGTGCCTAAAAAAAGTATACAATCCACAACAAGTAAACAAAATGTGGAAAAAAGAGTAGAAAATACGGAAAACTTGAATAAAAAAAGTGCAGATTTTTGGAAAAATGTTATAGATAAATTAAAAGAAGAAAGAAAAGCTATGCTATATTCTAATTTAAGTAATACAAGAGCTATACTATTAGATGATATGACTGTAGGAATAGAGTTTTTAGGAGGACTTACTAGTTTTGGAAAAGCGGTAATTGAAAGACCTGAAAATATGAATGAACTTAAAAGATTAATATCTTTAGAATGTAAGAAAGATATGAGAGTAAAAATTTTAGAATCTAATAATAATAAACCAAAAGAAGAAAATCATGAAATTGATTTAGGTATAAATATAAATTATATAGATGAATAGGAGGATTTTATTATGGCAAGAGGAGGATTTCCAGGAGGTTTTGGAGGAGGTTTTAATATGAACCAACTTATGAAACAAGCAAAGAAGATGCAAGAAGAGATGGAGAAATCTCAGGAAAATTTAGCAAATCAAACTTTCGAAAGTACAACAGGTGGAGGAGCAGTATTTGCAAAAGTAAATGGAAGTAAAGAGTTATTAGAAATAAAAATAAAAAAAGATGTAGTTGATCCAGATGATGTAGAAATGTTACAAGATTTAATTTTAACATGTGTAAATGATGCTTTAAAGAAAGTGGATGCTGCACAAGCACAAGAACTTGGAAAATATAATATACCAGGCTTAAGATAGTAATTAGAGGAAATAGATATGTCGTATTATTCACCATCAATAGAAAAATTAATAGAAGCATTTAAAAAATTACCTAGTATAGGTGAAAAAACAGCTATAAGGCTAGCATTTTATATATTAAATGCTAGTAATGAAGAGACAAATGAATTTATAAAAAGTATACAAGATGCTAAAAGTAATTTAAAATTTTGTTCAAAATGCTTTAACATTTCTGATACAGATCCATGTCCAATTTGCTCTAATGCATCTAGAGATCAAAGTAAAATTTGCGTGGTTGAAGATGTAAAAGATGTAGTTGCAATGGAAAAAACACATGAATTTAAGGGATTATATCATGTATTACATGGCTCAATTTCACCAATGGATGGAATTGGTCCTGATGATATAAAAATAAAAGAACTACTTTCTAGATTAATGGATGGAACAGTAAAAGAAGTAATACTTGCTACTAATCCAAGAGTAGAAGGAGAAGCAACATCAATGTATATAGCTAAATTAATTAAACCAATGGGAATTAAAGTTACAAGAATAGCACATGGTATACCTGTTGGAGGAGATATTGAATATACAGATGAGTTTACTTTAGGAAAAGCCTTAGAAGGAAGAGTAGATTTATAATTTCTTTATGTATATTAAGAATAATGAGTCTTTAATTAAAAATAGCAAATATATTAGATAAAAAAGAAGATTATACATGTAAATTACTTATATATATTATAAAAAGACCACAGTTTGATAACGTGGTCTTTTTTCTTTTTATATTACATTGTTTAATTATTTAACTTTCCATTATGATTTTACAAATATCTTGTGTTGAATGTTTTTTTGCCATTAATTTTGAACGTATTTTCATGTGCTTAATTTGTTCTGGATTAGATAAAAGTTCAGATACTGCCTGTTCTGGATCTTCTGTTTTTCTTATCCAAACAGCAACTCCTTTTTTTTCTAAAAATTCTGCATTTTCTACTTCTTGGCCAGGAATTGGATTAATAACAACAATAGGAAGACCAGATGCTAAACTTTCTGTAATGGTAAGTCCTCCTGGCTTTGTTACTACTAAATCAGATATACTCATAAGTTCAGGAACTTCATTGGTAAATCCATATACTTGTACGTTAGGATTATCTCCAACCAATTCTTCGAATTTTTCTTGCATTTTTTTGTTTTTTCCAGATATAGCAATGATTTGATATTCATTGTTAATATTATCTATAAAGGCCTTTAAAATTTTTAATGTTTTATCTTTACCTAGACCAAATTCTCCTCCACCAAAAAAAAGAATTGTTTTTTTATTAATATCTAGGTCAAAAGAAGATTTTATTTCTTTTCTGTTAAAATGTTCTAGAAACCTGTTAGAAAGAGGAATTCCAGTAGCATGCACTTTTGAGGATTTAACACCTTTGGAAATAATTTCTTTTTTCATACCCTCATGGGATACAAAGATATGGTCTATATATTCATGACCTACTAACCACTGATCATGTGATGCAAAGTCTGTCATTACACTTGCTAAAACGCAATTTGTTTTTCCCTTACTTTTTAAATATGCTGTCATTTGACTTCCAAATGGGTGAGTTGAAATAACTACATCAGGTTTAAAATCTTCAAATAATTTATATAATTTAAAAGACATAATTTTATTTGCACCATTACTTATATGTGACATTGTTCCTTTTTGTGAATGATTATATATTTCACCCCATGCCCATGGTGCTTTTTTTGCCATTTCTTTATATGCAAGAGTTGTTATTTTATCTAATCCTTTATTTATATATTTAACACAATCAACTAATTCGGTTTCCATATTTTTATAATTTTCATCTAAATATTGTTTTATTGACCTTGCAGCAGAAAGATGTCCTCCACCATATGCTGCGTAAAAAATTAAAATTTTCATAAAATTTACCTCTAAAATCTTTATAACATATTATATGAATAAAATCAATTGTATATTTTATTAAATTTTGTAAAAAATACATTTAGGAGGAAAAAATGGGAAAGATTAAAAATAAAATTTATGATTTTAAAGATAGACTTAGAGATAGAAAAATGCTTACTTTAGTAGTTACTCTTGTAGTAATTATATTAGTTTTAGCAGCGGTTATATTCAAAAAACAATTAGATTATAGGAACTTAGCTGAAAATGGATACAATAATGCTTTTTATCAATTAGTAGAATATGTGAATCAAACACAAGTACTTCTAGCTAAATCGACTATTTCTAATAGTTCTAAACATGGGGCAGAAACATTAACTAATATTTGGAGAGATGCAACTCTTGCTCAGAGTTATTTAGCAAGACTTCCAATTGGGAGTCAGGAACTAGAAAATACACAAAAATTTTTAAATCAAACAGCAGATTATAGTTACTCTTTAGCTAATAAAGCAATTGGTGGCAGTGAGTTATCTCAAGAAGATTTAGACAATCTTACAAATTTATATAATTATAGCAAAGATTTAAAAGATACATTGAATCAATTAGAAGTAGACTTATATTCTGGAAATATTAAATGGGGAGAATTAGAGAAAAAAGGTGGAGATGCTTTATCAACGGAAGCTAGTAATTTATCTCAAAGTAGTTTTGGAAGCCTAGAAGAAGGACTTCATCAGTATGCTGGACTTATTTATGATGGAGCTTTTTCAGAGCATATGACTAATCCTGAAAGAGTGGGATTGACTGGGGATGAGATAGATGAAAATGCAGCTTTAAATATAGCGAGAGATTTTATAGGAAATGATAAAATAGAAGATATTACTTCTAATGGACAGTCTCAAAATGGAAATATAGAATGTTACAGTTTTAATGCAAAAGTAGGAGATGATGAAGAATTTTATATATCTGTATCAATAAAAGGTGGACATGTTGTTTCTATGAATTCTAATAGAAATATGGCAAATGAAAGTATTTCGCCAGAAGATGCAGTAAAAAAAGGAAAAGATTTTTTAGAACAAAAAGGTTTTAAAAATATGAAGGAAACATATTATTTAAATACAGGAGGGATTCTAACTGTAAATTATGCATACGAGCAAGATGGTATAACTATGTATCCTGATTTAATAAAAGTAAAAATTGCTTTGGATAATGGAGAAATTTTGGGATTTGAATCTACAGGATATTTAAATTCGCATAGAGATAAAAGAGATTTAAAAGAGCCACAAATTACAACAGAACAAGCAAAAGAAAAACTAAATACTAAGCTTGCAGTTAATTCTTCAGGACTAGCCGTAATACCTACTGAATGGAATAGTGAAGTTTTATGTTATGAATTTAAAGGAAAAACAGGAGAAAATGATTTTATTGTATATATTAATGCCGAAACTGGTGAAGAACAAGATATATTAATGATTATAAATACTCCTGATGGAACTTTAACAGAATAAAATTAAAGACAGTTATTTTTTAGATAAATTCTAAATAAAAATGACTGTCTTTTGTTTTTATATTTTTTACTTGTAAAATGAATATATATAGCATATAATTAACAAGAAAGTATTAGGATAATAATTTATCTAATAAAAAAACAATTAGGTGAATAAAAATGAAAGTAAAAGAAATTTTAGAAGTAACAAAGGGAAAATTACTTTGTGGTAATGAAGAAGACGAATGTATAAACTTTATTAGAGATTCAAGAGAAATAAAAGAAGGAGATGTATATATTGCATTAAAAGGAGAAAAATTTGATGGTAATGACTTTTGCCAAGATGCAATAAAAAATGGAGCGAAGATATGTATTGTAAGTAAAGAAATTGAAACAAAAGATAATGTGACTATTATAATAGTAAAAGATACTTTAAAAGCCATGCAAGAAATAGCCACATATAAAAGAAGCTTATACAATATACCTACTGTTGCTATAACAGGTAGTGTTGGAAAAACAAGCACAAAAGATTTAGTAGCATCTGTATTACAGCAAAAATATAAAACGCTAAAAACAAAAGGAAATTATAATAATGAAATTGGTTTGCCACTTACTATTCTTAGTTTAAAAGATGAAGAAGCTTTAGTTGTAGAAATGGGCATGAATCATTTTGGAGAGCTAAGAAAACTTACTAATATTGCAAAACCAACAGTTGCAGTTATTACTAATATAGGAACTGCACATATAGGAAATTTGGGATCAAGAGAAAATATATTAAAAGCAAAACTTGAAATCTTAGAAGGACTTGTAGAAAAAACAGTAGTTATAAATAATGATGATGATTTACTCCATAAATGGGCATTAGAAAATAGTGATAAATATAATATTATAACTTATGGAATAAAAAATGATAGTAAATATATGGCAAAAAACATAAAATTATATGAAGATAAAAGTGAATTTTATTTTGATGGTGAACTTGTAACTGTACCAGTAGGAGGAGAACATTTTATATTAAATAGCCTATGTAGTATTGCTGTTGGTAAAATATTTGATATTTCTACAAAAAAAATCATTTTGGGAATTCAAAAATTAGAATTATCTAAAAAGAGAATGGAAATAGATAAATCTAAAATAGGAGCAATACTTATTAATGATACCTATAATGCAAATTATGATTCTATGAAAGCTGCTATTTGCTATTTAAAAAATATTCCTGATAAAAGAAAAATAGCTGTATTAGGGGATATGCTTGAACTAGGAGAATTTTCTGAAGAACTACATGAAAAAGTAGGTATGGAAGTAGATTCAAACATTGATGTATTAATAGCAGTAGGAAAAGAAGCAAAATATATAGCAAAAACGTCAAAAGCTAAAGAAAAATATATTTTTGATAAAAATATGGACGCTACTAATAAAATCAAGGAGTTAATGACAAAGGATGATGCTATTTTATTTAAGGCATCTAATGGAATGCACTTTAATGAAATTGTAAATGAATTAAAATCTTGAGGAGAGAGAATATATGAAAGTAGCAGTTATTTATGGAGGAATGTCCTCAGAGCATGAGGTATCTAAAGTTTCTGGGAAAAATGTAATTGATAACTTAGATAGCAAAAAATATGATATATATCCAATCTTTATGGGAAAGGATGCTAGCTTTAGTATAAAGGGGAAGACAGTTAAAGATATAGTCGGGACTTTGAAAAAAATGGATGTGGTATTTCCTGTTCTTCATGGATTATATGGAGAAGATGGCACTATTCAAGGTATGTTAGAAATTCTTAAAATCCCATATGTAGGATGTAACGTTTTATCTTCTAGTATTTGTATGGATAAAATATATACAAAATGCATATTAAATAAAGCAAATATTAATCAGTCAAAATATATTTATATAAAAAATGAAAATATATATGTAAATGATGAATTTGAAGAAATAGAATTACAAAATGATGAAATTATAAATTTGGTAGAGGAAAAGCTTAAATTCCCTGTATTTGTAAAACCATCAAATTCGGGTTCTTCTGTAGGAGTAACAAAAGCAGAAAATGGTCCAAAACTCATAGAAGCAATTATGAATGCATCTATATATGATAAAAAGGTTTTAATAGAAGAAGCAATTAATGGTAAAGAAGTAGAATGTGCAGTTTTAGGAAATGAAAAGCCTAAAGCTTCGACAGTAGGAGAAATATTATCAGCTGAAGAATTTTATTCATACAATGCAAAATATAATAATAAAGAATCTAAAATAAAAATACCAGCAGGTTTATCTAATGAAAAGATAAATGAAATAAAAAGAATAGCTATTAAAGCATTTAAAGCTACAGATTGCAGAGGTTTAGCAAGAGTAGATTTCTTTATACAAGACAAAACAGACAAAGTATATCTTAATGAAATAAATACTATGCCAGGATTTACACAGATAAGTATGTATCCTAAATTATGGAGCTATGAGGGACTAAAATATTCAGAATTATTAGATAAATTAATAAATTTAGCAATAAAAGAAAATGAGGAATAAAATGATAGTAAATATAGATAAATTAAATAAAGATTTAAAAGAAATATTAAGTAATCAAAGATATTTACATAGTGTAGGTGTCATGAATATGTGCGAAAAATTAGCACATATTTATGACGTAAATGTAGATAAATTAAAAGCTATTGGGCTTATGCATGATATGGCTAAGGAATTATCTAATGAAGATAAATTAAAATACATTAGAGAAAACAATATTTATTGCACAGATATAGAAAAAAAGATAGTAGATATACTTCATGGAAAAATAGCTGCAGATATGTGCAAAAAAAGGTATGCTTTTGATGATGAAATGTGTACAGCAATTTCTATTCATACAACAGGTAAAGAGAATATGACTATGCTCCAAAAAATATTATTTATAGCAGATAAAATAGAAGAAACTAGAAAATATGATGGAATAGAAGAATTAAGAAAATTAGCTTTTAATAATATAGATAAAGCTATTATAAAGAATATAGATGAAACATTAGTAATTAATATTCGAAAGGAAAATTTGATTTTAGAAGAAAGTATAAAAACTAGAAATTATTTGCTTTTAACTAGTGAAATTTAAAAATATATGTGATATAATATAATTACCATTTTTATGGAGGATGTTAAATGAGTTTTAAGGATTACTATAAAATACTAGGATTAGAAACAAATAAAGTCTCATTAGATGAGATAAAATTAGCATATAGAGAACAAGCAAAGAAATATCATCCAGATATTAATATGGGGGACTCATATTCAGAAGAGAAATTTAAAGAAGTAAACGAAGCATATAAAATTTTATCTGATTCAAAGACGAGAAAAAAATATGACAGAAGTTGGTTTATATATACAGAAAGAAAGAGAAAAATTCAGGAAAAGGAAACTGAAGAGAAAAAGACTTTTAAAGAAAAACTAATGTCTATATTTTTTGGAATTAATCCTATTAAAAAGAAAAATGTTGAAGAAAAAAGGCTTACATTAAAAGGCGAGAATATAGAAACAGAAGTAGACATAAGCATTATAGAGGCTTTTAATGGGACAAAGAAAAAATTAAAATTACTTGCTGTTGATGGAAAAACAAGAACTTTTTCTTTAGATATTCCAGCAGGGATTCAAAATGAAGACAGAATTAGATTTGTTGGACAAGGAAAACCTGGAAAAAATGGAGGAAAGAATGGTGATCTTTTAGTTAGAATTTTTATAAAAGATTCTAAAGAATTTAAACTTAATGGAGCAGATATATATAAAGAAGTAAATATAACTCCGTGGGAAGCGGCTTTAGGAACTAAACTTACAGTAGAAAGCATTGATGGAGAGGTTTCATTAATTATTCCAAAAGGTACACAAAGTGGAGAAAGATTTACTATTAAAGGAAAAGGATATAAAATAGGAAGAGGGTTAAGAGGAAATTTCTATATAATTACTAAAATAGTAGTTCCTAAAAAATTATCAATAGAAGAAGAAAAATTATATAAAAAATTAAAAGAATTACAAAATTGTGATACAAAAGTAGTAGTAAATAAATGAAAATATCTTTAGTTGACATATTATCTAAAATGTTATATAATAAAAGAGCAACTAAAGAGAAATTTTAGAAAGAGGTGCAAAATGGCTGAGGAATTTCAAGGTAAATATTTTAGTATAACTGATCCTCAAGGAGTGAATACAGTTATATATAGAATTAACAAAACTGCCAAGGAATTACAAAAACAGTATCCTAAATATACTGTCGAAA
>CALXPX010000026.1 GCA_944390305.1 uncultured Clostridia bacterium | reverse complement strand
GATTTAGCGTAGTTGGTTAACGCGCCAGTTTGTGGCACTGGAGACCATGGGTTCGAGTCCCATATTCCACCCCATTAAATTTAAATATTGGGCTGTAGCCAAGCGGTAAGGCACATGACTTTGACTCATGCATGCGCTAGTTCGAATCTAGCCAGCCCAACCAAACTATTATTTTTTTGCTTATGGTTTTACTGTTTTAATAAATAGTATATAGTAATAGAAAATGAAACATACAGAAATGTGTGTTATCACTTATAAATTGTAGAAACACTACATTGTCTGTCCAAAGAAAAATGTAGTGTTTTTATTAAACCTATTTGCAAAAATCATATATAACTACTAATAATATGTTTAAATTTAATTGAAAATAAAAATGTTATAATAATATTTTTTTCAAAGGAGGAAAAATAGATAATATAAATTTAATAAAATACTGGATAAATAGTAGTAACGAAGATTATGATGCGATGCAAGTAACGTATAAAAATAAAAAGAATACATGGACTTTGTTTTTAGGACATTTTGTTATAGAAAAGTTATTAAAAGGATTATATGCAAAGAGAAATGAAAATAATCCATATACAATAAAATCCCATAATTTATTAGCTTTGGCTGAAAAATGTAATTTGGATTTAACAGATGAACAAATTGAAAAGTTGCAAATAATTACTCAATTTAATATAAGCGCAAGATATGATGATTACAAAGAAAATTTTAAACAAAAATGCACAGATGAATATACTACGAAACAAGTAAAAAATATTGAGGAGGTAAGAAAATGGTTAAAAGAACTATTGACAGAAGAATAATGGAGTCAATAAAAAAATATATAGAGAAAATAAGTAAATATTATAAAATAGAAGCAATTATATTATTTGGCTCTTATGCAAAAGGAACAGCACATGAAGATAGTGACATAGATATAGCAATTATTTCAAGCGATTTTAATGACATCATTGAAGATGGTGCAAAACTAATAGGATTGACATGGAAAATAGATACTAGAATTGAGCCACACCCAATAACAACAGAAGCTTATAAAAAGATTTCAAATCCTTTTATAAGAGAAGTTGTAAATACAGGAATAAAAGTAGCATAATATAGAATACAAACAATAATAAAGGTTTAAGTGTGCTACCACTTTACATATCACACAGTTACATCTGTGAGAAGTGAAGTGATGCTAATGTATAAGAAAAACAAGAAAAATTAGCCAATTTAACTGAATATGAAATATGATTCTTTTTGACAGAAATAAAAAAGAAAACTTAAATAGTTTTAAACAAAGGAAATTACTTGTTAATAAAATGTATTTTAATGATAAAAAATGTTAAAAAAGATAAACTATAAATTAGGAATACCAAAGCTTTTGAAAGTTTTGGTATTTTTGCTTTTTAGATAAAAATATATAAAATGATAAAAAAGTTAATAATCTAATAAAAAAATTAATAATTAATCTTTCTTAGTATGTTACTATTAAATAATTAAAAATCACCCATAATTAAATGAGTGATTTATGTTTTATAAATTTTAATATTATTAGCTAATAACTAGCAGCATCCTCTGTTATTTCCACCACAGCAGCAGCATATTAATATTAAGAATATAATTAAGAAGCAGCAATCATTGTCTCTTCCAAATCCGCATCCACATTTATCTGGCATTACATTTCCTCCTTTCTAAATACTACTTTATGAGTAGTTAAAATATTTTCTAGCAACCGCAGTTGTTATCATTTCCGCATCCGCATCCACAGTTGTTTCCACCGCAGCATCCGCAAAGTAATAAGATCAATACTATGAACCATAATATTTCTCCGTTACATCCTCTCATACGATACCTCCCTCATAAAGAATTTTTACTTCTTTTGTATAGTATATACTATTCATAATAAAATAAATTGGTTACGAATACTGTACAAAAATATTTTCAAATGATATAATTCATATACAAATAAGAGAAAATCAATATAAGGAGAAAAGAATGGGAAAAATAGTTTTATTAGATGACTTAACCGTAAATCAAATAGCTGCTGGTGAAGTTATTGAAAGACCTGCATCTGTAGTAAAAGAGATGGTAGAAAACTCAATAGATGCAGGAGCAAAAAATATAACAGTAGAAATTAAAAATGGAGGAATATCTTATATAAGAATTACTGATGATGGAAGTGGTATATTGCCAGATGATATGGAAATTGCATTTGAAAGACACGCAACAAGTAAAATAAGAAAAGCAGAAGACTTAGATACAGTAAAATCTATGGGGTTTAGAGGAGAAGCATTAGCTAGTATAGCTTCTATCGCTAAAGTAGAAATGATATCTAAAACAAAGGGCAGTGATATAGGATATAAAATAGAAGTAGAAGGAGGAGAAATACTAGATAAACACGAAGAGGGATGTTCAGAAGGAACCAGTATAACTGTAAGAGAATTATTTTATAATACACCAGTAAGATATAAATTTTTGAAAAAAGATTTTACAGAATCAGGATATATAGAAGATGCAATTACAAGAATAGCATTAGCTAATCCAAATGTATCAATTAAATTAATAAATACAGGAAAAATAACACTTCAAACAACAGGAAGTGGAAAATTAGAAGATGTAATATATAACATTTTTGGAAAAGAAATAGCACAAAATTTATTACCTGTAGATTATGAATATGAAGAAATGAAAGTAACAGGAGTAATAGGAAAGCCTTCAATATCTAGATCTAATAGATCAAATCAATTGTTTTTTGTAAATAAAAGGTATATAAAAGATAAAACACTAACTAGTGCAGCAGAGCAAGGCTTTAAGGGGCTAGTTACTGTAGGAAAACATGGATTTTTAGTACTAAATATAGATATGGATCCTAAAAAAGTGGATGTAAATGTTCATCCAACAAAATTAGAAGTTAGATTTCAAGAAGAAGGGAAAGTATTTAAACTAATATATAATGCAATAAAACAGGCTCTTTTAAAATTCGATTTAGTACCAGAAACAGAAAAAACATATACAGATGAAACACCAAATGATATATTAAAAAATATAAATTCAAATGTAAATAACAATTTATTTAGTAGCAAAGTATCTCAAAATAGCTGGAAAATTAATAAAGAAGAAAAAGAAGAAGAGAAGGAAACAAAGAAAATTCCAGAATTTAATGAATTTAAGAGTACAGTAAGTACTTTAGATAAAGAAACAAGAAGAAGATTTATAGATGAATTAACAAAAACAAAATCACCAGAAGAAATAGGAAGAAAACTAGCCGACATAACAAAAGCAGCATTCGAAGAAAAGAAAAATGAAGAAGAACAAATTAATAAACAAGAAAATATAGAAAAAGAAGAAGGTACAAAAGTTATAGAAGAAGAACAAAAAAATACAGAAGAAAAAAATGAAGAAGAAATTGCAAAGGAAGAAAATTTAATAAAAGAAGAGAGCAAACTTAATAAAGAAACAGAAAATATTAGTGAAGAAAAAGAAGATATTAATTATATAAAAGCAGAAGAAAAAGAACCAGAAAAAGAAGAATCTTTTGAAGAAATGTATAAAAGATTATTTGGAAGAGATATAAAAGAAGCTAAAAAAGAATATGAAGAAAAATTAGCAGAGGAAGATTCTAAATATCCAATTACTCCAATAACTGGTGAAGAAATTTCAATGTTTGAAAAAGAAGGAATAGATAATAACCCTAAATATAAATTTATTGGTATTGCTTTTAAAACATATATAATTTTAACAATGGAAGATGAATTATATATTTTAGACCAACATGCAGCACATGAAAGAATAATGTATGAAAAAGTAAAGGCTAATTATTATAGTAATGGAGAAAAAGATTCACAGCTTATGCTTTTACCAGATATTATTAATTTAAGTACCAAAGAAATGGGGATTTTTAAAGATAATAAAGAAATGTTTAATAAAGCTGGATTTGTTGTAGATGAATTCGGAGATAATACAGTAAAATTAACTGGAGTACCAGAATTTTGTTTAGATTTTGATACCAAAGAGATATTTTTAGAAACATTAGATGAGATAAATACTGTTGCAAGAACAGCTAAGCAAGAACTAGAAAATAAATTTTTAGCAACAGTAGCATGTAAAGCAGCAGTAAAAGCTCATATGGCTTTAACTAAAGAAGAAGTAGATAGCCTAATGGAGCAACTATTAAAGCTACCAAATCCATTTACATGCCCACATGGTAGACCAACAGTAATAAAAATGTCAAAAACAGATATAGAAAAAAGATTTTCAAGAAGGTAGGAATATATGGAAATAATAACTATAGGATTTATAGTAATTTTAAACTTAGTTGCAATAACAATTTTATATAGATCTTTAGGCAATATAGAAATAAAAAATAAGATAGCTATAACTATTATAGGAATTTTACTTATGTATATAATTCTGTACGTTATATACAATATAAGTTCAAAAGGAATAGAAAGTGCAGTAGTACAAGCTTCAAGACAAATGATAATATTTGCCTTCTTACCAATAAACTTAATTTGCATAGCTACGCCTATACTTATGCAAATTAGAAAACTAAAGGAAAAGGATTTAACTAATGAAAAATTTAAGAAAAAAATAATAATATATTTTATTATAGCTATAGTAATACTTGTAATAGAATGTATATACATTAAGGATATTCAAACAGGAATACAAAGTTTTAAATAGAAAAAGTTTTAAAAACCGTCAAATAAAAAGGAGCTTAAAATGGACAAGGCAAAAGTAATTGTAATATGTGGACCAACTGCATCAGGAAAAACTAGTTTAGGAATAAAACTTGCTAAAAAAATAAATGGAGAAATTATATCTTGTGATTCAATGCAAATTTATAAAGATATGGATATAGGAACAGCAAAGCCAACTTTAGAGGAAAGAAAAGAAGCCAAGCATTACCTAATAGATTTTGTAAGACCTGATGAAAGATATAGTGTTGCTAATTTTAAAAAAGATGCAGAAGAAAAGATAGAAACAATTTTAAAAGATGGAAAAATACCAATTATTGTTGGTGGAACAGGATTATATTTAAATTCATTAATATATGGAATAGAATATCCTAATATAGATACAGATTTAAAGTATAGAGAAGAATTAGAAAAAAGGGTTTTAAATGAGGGATTAGAAAAATTATATAAAGAAGCTAAAAAAATTGATGAAAAAGCAATTGAGAAAATAAGTATAAATGATAAAAAAAGAATTTTAAGAATATTAGAAATATATCATCTAACAGGGAAAACTAAAACAGATCTAGAAATAGAATCAAGAAAAAAAGGTATCAAATATAATTATAAAATATTTGTTCTAAATATGGAAAGAGAAAAGCTTTATGATAGAATAAATAAAAGAGTAGATTTAATGATAAAAAACGGTTTAATAAATGAAGTAAAAACTTTACTAGAAAAATATAAAGATTTTCCAACTGCTATGCAAGGTTTGGGATATAAAGAAGTAATAGAATATTTTAAAGGAAACCTTACAAAAGAAGAAATGATAGAAAAAATAAAAATGGAAAGTAGAAGATATGCTAAAAGACAAATAACATGGTTTAAATCATACAAAGATGCTATTTGGTTAGATGCAAAAAATGATAATAACGTTGATATTATTTTGGAGGAATTAGGTGAAGAATAAAAATATCAATAAAAATAAACAAAAGGAACAAAATAAAAAGAAAAGTGCTAGAGAAAAAAGAGTAAACTATAAAAATAAAATAGATAAAAGAGAATCTATGTTTTCAAATATAGAGTCAAATAATACTAATATAAAAGTGAAAAAAAAGATGAATATAAGAAACCTAAATAAAGCAAAAGTATTATTTGCAATAGCACTTTTAATTGCTGTACTTATATATATAACTGTTGCGGTATATAATTTAATAAAAAATCCAACAGATACAGTAGTTGTTAAAGAAGGAAAAATATCAGAAGAAGAAACAGTAAATGGATACATTATAAGAGATGAAACAGTTATAAAAGGTGAAAACTATAAAAATGGTATGATGCAAATAAAAAGTGAAGGAGAAAAAGTAGCAAACGGAGATCCAATATTTAGATACTATTCATCAGGAGAAGAAGACTTAAAAAAGAAAATAGCGGATTTAGATGTGAAAATTCAACAAGCAATGGAAGAAAACAATGAAGATTTATTTTCAACCGATACTAAACTACTGGATACACAAATAAGTGAAACATTAGACAAAGTTTATGACCTAAATGATGTACAAAAAATAAAAGAATATAAAAAGAATATATCAGAATATGTAACTAAAAAAGCGAAGATAGCCGGAGAATTAAGCCCAAGTGGTTCTTATTTGAAAAAATTAATAGATGAAAGAAGCGGATATGAAAATGAATTGAATTCTGGAGCAGAATATATAAATGCTACTAAAAGTGGAATAGTATCATATAAAGTAGATGGATTGGAAGAAACTTTAACTCCAAATGACTTTTCTAAAATCAATAAAGAATTTTTAGAAAATTTAAATTTAAAAACTGGACAGATAGTATCTACTAGTAGTGAAAGCGGAAAGATAGTAAACAATTTTATTGCATATATTGCATGTGTATCAAAAAGCGAAGAAGCAAATATGGCAGAGATAGGAGATAAAGTAAAAATAGTTCTCCCAAGTTCAAATGAAGTTGATGCAAAAATAGAATATATTATAAAAGAAGATAATAACGAAGTTACAATAGTATTTAGCATAAATGAAGGAATAGACGAATTGCTAAGTTATAGAAAAACTACATTTGACATAATATGGTGGGATGCAGAAGGATATAAAGTGCCAAATTCTTGTATAATAACAGAAAATGATTTAAATTATGTCATAAGAACCAGAGCTGGATATTTAGATAAAGTTTTAGTAAAAGTAAAGAAAAAAACAGATACATATTCAGTAGTAACTAATTATAGTACATCAGAGATTAAAGATTTAGACGTAGATTCAAGAGTTTCGACATCTATAATTTTATATGATGAACTAATTTTAAAACCAAGTGAGGAACAAATAAAAGATGTGACATAATATTACAATAATATTACAATTAAATTAAATAATGATTACATATTGCAAAAACCCTTGACAATAAAGTAAAAAAGATGGATACTTAGTATAATCGTATACACGAAGGAGAAATTTAGGAGGTTGTTTATAAATGTCAAACGCGGTGTTAAATAAATTTATGAATATGTTTGGAATGGGAGCAGAAGAATCAGAAGAAGAAGAATACGAAGATATAAACGAAGTATATGAAGATCCAGAAGAAGAATTAGAGCCAAAAGGATTATTTGGAAGAAAAAATAGTAAGGTTGTAAATATGGCACAACAAGTTAGAATGGTAATTATGCAACCAACTAGTTTCGAACAATCAGAAGAAATATGTGATTTACTTAAAGAAAAGAAATCTATAATTATAAATCTAGAATATGTAAATAAAGATATAGCTAGAAGAATTATAGATGTTGTTAGTGGAGCAGCACATGCATTAGATGGACATATGCAAAAAATATCAAATTCAATATTTTTAGTTGCACCATATAACTATGATATTACATCTGAATCAAAAGAAGAAACAAAAAGTAAGATACCAGTATCTTGGTTAAAAGGTAATAATTAAATAATTTATATGGGGGAATAGTAATGATTACACCACTAGATATTGAAAATAAAAGATTCTCTAAAAAAACATTAAATGGTTATGACCCAGAAGAAGTAGATGAATTTTTAGATGAGCTAACAAAAGACTACACCATGATATATAAAAAAGTAAATGATAATGAAAAAGAAGTAGAGGATTTAAGAGAAAAAATAGAACATTATACTCAAATTGAATCAACTTTGCAAAATACATTACTTATGGCACAATCAGCTGCAGATGAGGTTAAAAATGCTGCACAAAAGCAAGCTGATCAAATTATAAGAGATGCTGAAAGTAGTGCTAGACAAGCCACAAATAATATAGATATACAAATAGCAGAAAAAAAGAAAGAGTTAGAAGAAATAAGTAAACAATTTGATGTATATAAAGCAAAGATGGAGTCTTTACTTATATCTCAATTAGAACTTCTAAAAGAAGTTAATAAAGATGATTAAATTACAAATTTGTAATAAATATGAGGAGATATGTGCATTTTATTGCATATATCTCTTTATTTTATGTGAATTTTATGGTAAAATACCTGTATTACATAGATATTAAGGAAATATTACAATTTTATTAATTGTATTGACAAGAGGTGAAATATAGATAAAATAATAATATGAGAGTAATTAGTGGAATAGCAAGAGGTACAAAAATAAATTCAATAGAAAGTTTAGATACAAGACCTACATTAGATAGAGTAAAAGAATCTTTATTTAATATATTGCAAAATAATATTAAAGATAAAATAGTATTGGACTTATTTGCAGGAAGTGGAGCATTAGGAATAGAAGCACTAAGCAGAGGAGCTAAAAAAACATATTTTTGTGATATAAATAAAGAAGCAATTGCAATAATAAAACAAAATCTTGAAAAAACAAACTTACTAAAAAATGCTATAATAATAAATAAAGATTATAAAAGTGCCTTAAAGCAAATTAATGACAAATTAGATATTATATTTCTTGATCCACCATATAAACTAGACTTAGCTACATTTGCAATACGCGAAATGATAAAATTGAACTTAATAGATAAAAATAGTTTAATAATTATAGAAACAGATGAAATAAAAAGAGATATTAATGAAATAGAAAAAATAGATGAACTAGAGATTATAGATAAAAGAAAATATGGTAGAGCAAACTTAATATTTATAAAAAAGAGAGGAAACTAGGAATGGAGATTTTTACATTACTTGAAACAATAGAAGAACTAATAGAAAATTCAAAAAAAGTACCATTTACAAACAAAATAATGGTTGAACAAGATGAAATTTTAGATTTAATTAAAGAAATAAGATTAAAATTACCTGAAGATCTAAAACAAGCAAAATGGGTAAGAGAAGAAAGAGAAAGAATTTTAGCAGAAGCTGGTAAAGAAGCAGATGATGTTGTAAAAGAGGCAGAAAATCGAATTATTGCGATGATTGATGAACATGAAATTACTAAAAAGGCATATGAACAAAAAAATCAAATAATGGAAGCAGCAAATGAAAATTCTAGACAAATAACACAAGGAGCTAAAGAATATGCAGATAATATTTTAGCTAGCTTAGAAAAATCATTAGAAAAAACATTAAAAGAAATCTCACAAGATAGAAAAGAATTAAAATAGTAGGTGAAATATTATGGAGAAAAAGAATAACCTTAATAAAATAATAATTGTTACTTCTGTAATAATTATTATTTTTATATTAATAATATTTTTAATTTTTGTTTTTACTAATAAAGATAATTATAATAATGTAAGTAACAATATATTTGAAAACGTATCACAAATAGATGAAACACAAGAAGAAAATGATAAAATGCTACAAGACGAAAATATAACTATAATTGATGATAATACTGTTAATTTAAATCGTAAATTTGGAAAAATTGAAATAGTATGGATAGATGAAAATAATAATGTAATTAAAAATCCTTTACCACCATATTTAGGAGGACTCACACCTGTAAAAATTGGTCCTAGTAGTTCTGAATTTATACAAACAGTAGAAAATGACAGTGAGTGGTATAACTATGAAAATCAAAAATGGGCTAATGCAATAGCAGAAGATGGTAGTTATTTTGTATGGATACCTAGATTTGCATATAGAATAGTATATTATTCAAATTTAGACTATTCAAAAGTAATTGGTTTTTGCGATGGAAGAGGGGTATTAAAACTAAATGAAGATGGAAGTTTTACTAGAATTGCAAAAAATAATACAGGAATAAGAGAAACTGAAAATCATTATATAGTAGCACCTGCTTTTTCAAAAGATACAGCAAGTGGATATAGGAATGGTGGATGGAGTAAAGATTTAAGTGGAATTTGGGTTTCTAAATATGAAATGAGTATGGAAACAAATGGAATGCACACTGAAACAAATAATTCTACAATTGGAAATGTTAGAACTTCAGAAAGTATAAAAGCAGTTAGTAAACCAGGAGTAAGTAGTTGGAGAAATATAAACGTAAATAATTGTTATTTAAATAGTTATTATTATGATAGAAATAGAGATAGCCATTTAATAAAAAATTCAGAATGGGGAGCTGTTACATATCTTTCATATAGTAAATATGGAACAAATGGAAATATAATAGAAAATAACACAAGTTCACAATATTTAACAGGGGGTACAAACTCAGAAAGCACAATATATATTACTAATAAAAATCAAAGTTCTAATGGCAATGAAACAGGCATATATGATTTAGCTGGAGGAGCTTGGGAATATACAGCTGCATATATAAATAACGGATATAGTGGATTAAAACAAAATGGTGGAGAAACAGAAGAAGATTTATTTGGAAGTAGAAATTCTAAATACAAAACAGTATATAACCATGACATAAATGATAAAGGAAATGATTATAATGCAGTTTATTCAAATAATAATTATGCATTAACTTTAGGAATAAGAGGAGATGCAATATTTGAAACATCTAATGCAGGATATGGTTCAGAAGGATGGAATACAAATTCATCATTCTTTCCACAAAGTGATATACCTTTCTTTATAAGGGGAGGTGATTATCATGGTGATACATCAACTGGAATGTTTAGTTATAATGGATATAGTGGAAATACTAATATGGGAGAAAGCTTTAGAGTAGTACTATCGTTTTAAAAAGAAAAAAATGGTGATTTATAAATCACCATTTTTTAATAATAAATCATATAATCTATTTCAGGAAAAATACAATCTTTTTCTTCTATATCCTTTAAAAATACCTTGTCTACTTTTTCTTTATTAATTAACCAATTATATAATTTAGTAAATCTACCAATATGATCTTTAATTCTTTTTTTGGCATAATCAACCATTGTTCCATTTGTTATAATAAATAACCAATCACTACTTTGTGCGAGAACTAATTCTCTAGCACATTGATTTAAAATTCTACGATTTATTGAATCTTTTGGTTCATTAGGAAACATGTGAGAAAGAGAGCACATTCTATCACCAGCAACATGCAAATGCTTATGAACATAATCATTTGATGGATTAAGCCAAACCTCTGAATAACCTTTAGCTCCCCAACTAGAACGACAAGGAGTAGATACTTGTATATTAGGATATTTATCAATATATTCTCCAGGAGTTATTAATTTAAAGTTACATTTATCATAATATATCTTTTTAGCTAATGTATAGAGAAAATCTGGACCTTCATACCACCAATGTCCATAAAGTTCAGCATCATATGGACAAACTATAATAGGTGGAATTTGCATATGTGATGAAAGATAATCTATTTGAGCATTTCTACAATCAAAGAAATGACCCGCATTATTATTTACTGAATCATGAGCCCACTGTAAATCATAAATATCTTTATCTTCTGTTTTACCAGTTATTCTATGATAACGTATACCAGTAGAAACTCTAACTCCATTAGATGCAATATAAGGTTTTATATAATCATATGGAGCATCATATCCAATATCTCTATAGAATTCTCTATAATTAAAATCTCCAGGGTATCCATTAATTGAAGACCATACTTGTCTAGAAGACTCTATATCACGACCAAATGCAACAACTCCCTCAGGAGATACTATTGGTGCATAAGTTCCATAAATAGGAGTTGGATCTGCATATAAAATACCATGAGTTTCAGTTAAAACGTATTCAATACCAAATTCTCTTAAATATTTATCTGCTTCTGGAACATAACCACATTCAGGAAGCCAAAAACCACGAATAGGTTTATCGAAATACTTATTGTATGTTTGAACGCCTAATGCAATTTGTGCTCTTACAGTCTTTTCGTTAACATATAAAATAGGGAAATATCCATGTGTTGCACCGCAACCAATAATTTCTAAAACTCCTAAATCCTGAAACTTCTTAAAAGCAGAAATTAAATTACAATTATATACATCTTTAAATACATGTAAATCATTAGAATACCTATCATAATAATAATGAGATAGTTTATTTATTCTAGGATTATCTTTTGTTCTTTCAAGCTCTTTTTTAGAAAGTTCAATATGCTTTTTTAAATATTTTATATATCTTTCTTGAAGCATTTTATTATCTAACATATTTAAAAGAGGTGGAGTCAAAGACATTGTGAATCTGAAGTCAACATGTTCATCTACTAATTTTTGAAAACTTAAAATAAGAGGAATATATGTTTCAGAAATTGCTTCATATAACCACTGCTCTTCTAGATAATCTTCACTTTCTGGATGATGCACAAAAGGTAAATGTGCATGAAGTATAAAACTTACGTATCCTTTTATATTTTTTTCCATTTGATTTCTTCCCTTAATAAAAATTTAGGTTTTCTTATTTCTTAGAAAACCTATAAAACACTAGATGATGGATTTTGTGATGATGGATTTTTAAAATCAAAACTATTTATTTCTTCTGTAAGATTTAAATTTTCATAAATTCCGTAAATATGCTTTAAGAAAGGTTTTATAACTCTTTTAGTATATTTATTTGTATGAATGTTTTTAAAATAGATTTCATCATTTTTATTAAAAAATAGTACATGGTCATTTGGTGCCTCTATTACATTTGAAGAAGTAACATATATGTATTCAGTAGGAACTTCTTCTGTATACTCTATAGGTTTTCTTCCAAGTTCAATAACATATTGACATTTTGAATCATTAACATGTATATACCAATTATTTGCAAAATCATTTATATCTAGTTCATAAGAATATTTGTCTGTTAAATTATGAACAATTAAAACAGGTTTTGTTATATAGAAAAATCTTTCTCCATATTGTTTAATAAAAGAAGTCTTATCTTCATCAGATACTTCCCAATAAACAAATAAAGTATTTGGGTTTTGAGCTAAAGCTTTTACAACTGTTTTATTATATTTATATGGCAGATCATAATATTCTAAAGTAGATGGAATAAATTTATTATAATCATATAATTTAAAAGATTTAACCTTTTTACCACTAATACTGCGTTTTTTAATACTTGATGTTTTAGCCTTTGCCCTTGAAGTAGTTTTTTTAGTAGTAGCTTTTTTTGTAGCACTTTTAGCAGTAGTTTTTGCTTTAGATTTAGAACTAGAATCTTTTTTATCAGCACTTTTTTTATTAGTTGATGATTTTTTTGTTGTTACCTTTTTTGAATTATCTTTTTTAGCAGTAGCTTTTGATTTAGACTTTGTAATAATACTTTTTTCGCTAGAGCTTTTTTTAGATTCTTTAACTTTAGAAGAGGTAACTTTCTTATCTATTTCTATTTTTTCTACATCTTCGATTATTTTGCTTTCTTTTGCTTTTCTTGGCATTTTTCTCCTCCTTAGTTAAAGTATAATATACTCATAATATAATATAACAAAGAAAATTTT
>CALXPX010000025.1 GCA_944390305.1 uncultured Clostridia bacterium | reverse complement strand
TGTTAATATTCCTTTTTTCTTTGCTTCTTCTGCAATAACTGGTATAGCACCTGTACCTGTGCCTCCTCCCATTCCTGCAGTTAAAAATAATAAATCTGTTCCTTCTAATATTTTATCTATATCATCTATACTTTCTCTAGCTGCTTTTTCTCCAACTTCTGGATTTGCACCTGCACCTAGTCCTCCAGCTACTTCTTTACCTATTTGCAAAGTTTTACATCCATTTGTATTTGCTCTTTCTAAAATTCCTTTTTCTGTGTTTACTAATATGTATTCTACTTCATCTACATCTGATACTATCATCTGATTGACAGCATTGTTTCCTCCACCGCCAACACCAATTACTTTTATTTTTATTAAATCTTTTGTTCTTTTTATCTGTTCATAGTCTACCACAATTATTCCTCCATTCTTGCCTTAAAATGTATCTATATTATACTATAATTACAGTATTTTTCAAGTGTTTTATAAAACTAAATAAAAAATGGTTACTTAAAACATAACCATTTTTCTAGCATTTACAACTTTCTTTAGCTATGCATGTAATGATTTTATATAAAGAGCTAATCATTAATGATACAAAAACTCCAAAAATTCCAATTATTATAGCATATGCAAGTGATGTTTGTAATGTTAAAGACAATATTATTATACAAAGTACTATAGTTCCAATTACTGCTATAGCAATACATTTTCCATTTTTACATAAGCATTTTTTGTTAAATATTGATAATACTATAGTTAAAATTGTTATTCCTAATATAATCCATATAGCAGTAGTTATTCCTGTTAATATACCAGTACTATAAATTAATCCTACTACAATTCCTATTGCTATACTAATAATAACATCAATTAAACAATTACATTTAAGCATAATATATGTACTCCTTTTCTTTTTTCATATATTATGCTGTAGTCTTTTATATGTTACTATTTTATTAATATATTTTTTCTATATCTATTCTTGATGTTGGATAAGATATATCTTCTATAGATAAAGCTTTTAATTTTACTGTATCTCCTGCATTTAATTTTAAAAATACTGTACTTGTTAATGTCATACGGTTCACTACATTATCCCTTAAAATGGGACTTTCATTAAATGTTTCATTTACTGCAGTATCATTTACTAATATTATTGCACTAAAATTAAATGTTCCTATTGTTTCTCTCATACCATATAATTGATAAGATATTTGATAAATCCCATTTTCATTAATATTAATTGTATCTGTATTTTCTATATGACTAATTGCATTTCCTATTAATATTTCATTTTCGCTAAATTTTATAGTTGTTATTCCTATTTGCGTATTATCTCCTTCATTTGCAATTGTAGTTAATATATTTTTTTCTTGTTCATTACTATTAAAAGCTAATATTACAACCATAACTATAACTAATATTGATAATAATGCTATTATGCAATTTATTATTTTACACTTATTGTCCATTTTCTTTCCCCTTATATATATTATGTAAAAATCATATGAATTGTTAATATTTTAACTGCTACAACTATTATTGCTAAAAATATAAATAATGCTTCTAAACTATATTAAACAACTCTCTTTATTACATTTATAAAGTTATTATTTTTATTCTATTTATTATATAAAAACCTCCAATTTTTACTAATTAATATTTTTTAATATTAAATAATAAATCTTGGAAGTTTTTTTATATAGTTCATATTCAATTTTTTATTATTCTTTTATCATTGCTTGAAAAAATTTGTAAGAATCCGGACCGGTTTTTATTGTAGAAATTCCTCCCTGTGCTTTCCATCCATTACAGCATAGTTGGTTTACATTTTTTGTAATAGCTTCAATTCCTTTACTTATATTTGTGCTCTCGCAAAATACAATTTTGTAATAATTAGTTTGATTACTCATATATAATCTCTCCTTTAACTATCAAATATGCATATATTATATAGCATGCTTATTTAATATTCAAGTTTTGCAATTTTTATATTCTTTTAGTATATATTTCTGTTTTTTATTTTCCTTATAAAAACTCCAATTTTTACCGATTAACATTTTTTAATATTAACCAATAAAGTCTTGGAGTTCTATCTATTTTACTATTTTTTTAATTTATTTACTTTTGCTGCTTCGATATTTTCACACCATATCTTAAGCTGACTTTAATTCAAGCCTTAATTTATCTGCTATCATAGCTATAAATTCACTATTTGTTGGCTTACCTTTATCTGCTGATACTGTATATCCAAATATATTTTCAGTTGTTTTTTGATCACCTCTTCCCCAGGCTACTTCTATTGCATGGCGTATTGCCCTTTCTACACGACTTGGTGTAGTTCCATATTTAGCCGCTATATCTGGATATAATTGTTTTGTAATTTGATTTATCATATCAATATTTTTTACTGACATTATTATTGCTTCTCTTAAGAATTGATATCCTTTTATATGTGCTGGAACTCCTACTTCATGTATTATATTAGTAACTGCTGCTTCTAAATTATCTTTTGTATTTTCTTCAGATTTATTCACAGTTATATATGGAGATTTTATCTCTCTATTGATCATCGCATCTCTTATTTGCTCAGGATCTTCATTTTTTATTTCTTTTATCCTTTTTATTAGTAAACTTATATCAAATGGCTTAACTATATAATAATCAGCTCCTAAAGCTATAGCTTTTTGTGTTATTTTATCTTGTCCTACAGCTGATACCATAATTTTTATAGGATTTTTTTCTAATTTAGATTGATTTAGCTTTTCTAGTACTCCTATTCCATCTAAGTGTGGCATTATTACATCTAGTAAAGCTACATCAGGTTTTAGTCTTACTATATCTGAATATGCTTCCTCTCCATCTCTTACCATACTAACAATTTCAATTGTTTCATCACTACATAAGTAATTCTTTAAAGTCATCCCAAATTCGTAATTATCATCTGCTATTAATACTTTGATTTTGTCACTCACGTTTTCATACCTCCTAATTAATCTTCTGTAAAATTTTACCATCTGATTATATATGTTTTTTCAAAATTGTTCAATACTTTTAGCCATATTTTTCCAATTATTTTTATAAAAGCTTATTTTTAGGGGTATTTTTCGTATATCTTTTTTCGACATTCTTATACTTTTATTATAATTTCTTTACTAGTTATTCCTTTTTCTATTATATTTATTTTAGAATTTTCTAATCTTTCTTTTTTCAGTTTATTAGATTCTAGTGTAACTATTACATTCTCTTTGTATTCTAAATTTACAATTTCTATTTTTAATTGTTTACATATATATTGAATTTCTTTTAAATTGCTATAAGATATTTCTATCCAATATCTTATCCCATATTCTTTTTCTATTATTTTGGTACTTTCTAATGCTTTTTTTGCTGCTTCTGTATATGCTCTAACTAGTCCTCCTGTTCCTAAAAGTATTCCTCCAAAATATCTAGTTACAACTATTATTACATTATTTAAGTTATTATTTTTAAGTATATCTAATAATGGTGCTCCTGCTGTTCCTGATGGTTCTCCGTCATCACTGCATTTTTCTATATTTTCTACAATATATGCATAGGAGTTATGTTTTGCATCATGATATCTTTGTCTTATTTGCTTTAAAATGTTTTCTGCTTCATCTTTATTATTAGCAGGATAAACATTAGCTATAAATTTTGATTTTTTTTCTATTATTTCAGCTACTGCATTTTTATCTATTGATCTAAACATATTAATTTAATCCTGCGGTGTATCCTGTTGAATATGCTATCTGTAAATTAAATCCTCCTGTATATCCATCAACATCAATGATTTCACCTGCAAAATATAGTCCTTTCACTAATTTTGACTCCATTGTTTTTGGATTAATTTCCTTTACTGAAATTCCTCCTTTTGTTATTATTGCTTCCTCTATTGGTCTATATCCACATATTTCTATTTCAAATTTTTTTAATAAATGTATTATTTTTTTTCTTTCTTCTTTTGTTATTTCATTTACTTTTTTATTTATTTTCATAATATCTACTATAATAGGGATCATTTTCTTTGGCAGTAAGTTATCTAAACTATTTTTAAATTCTTTATTTTTTTCTTTACTAAAGTCTCTTAATATTCTATCATCTAGCTTTTCTTCTGTGAGTGCTGGTTTTAAGTCTATAATAAGTTTTACACCTTCAAAGTTAGTTTTCATTAAATGCGCTGATCCACTTAAAATTATAGGTCCAGATACTCCAAAGTGTGTGAAGAGCATTTCTCCAAAGTCTTCATATATTACTTTATTATCTTTTGTAAATTTTATTGCAACATTCTTTAAAGTTAATCCTTGCAGTCTCTTACATATATCTAAAGAATTATTCTTACTTTTAAGTGCTACTAATGATGGTTTTAATTCTGTTATTGTATGTCCTAATTCTTTAGCAAAGTTATATCCATCACCTGTAGAGCCAGTTGTAGGATAACTTTTTCCTCCTGTGGCTAATATTACTTTATCTGCTTTATATATTTTTTCTCCTACTTTAACACCTATAACTTTATTTTCTTCTACTAATATTCTATCTACTTTACTATTTGTTATAATTTTTACATTTTCTTTTCTCAGTCTTTTAATAAGAGCATCTAGTACATCTGATGCTCTATCTGTTACAGGAAATATTCTATTGCCTCTTTCTTCTTTAGTTTTTAGTCCTTCTTCATTTAAAAAGTTTATAATATCCTTATTTGAGAAATTTTTAAAAGCACTATATAAAAACTTTCCGTTTCCAGGTATATTTTTTATAAAATCTTCTATTGGAAGACTACTTGTAATATTACATCTTCCTTTTCCTGTTATGCAAAGTTTTTTACCTAAAGAATTCATTTTCTCTAAAATTATTACTTGGTTTTGCTGCATGCTTGAACTTATTGCTGATAACATTCCAGCTGGGCCTCCGCCAATTACAATTACATTCATTTTATATTCTCTACCGCTTTCATTAATCCTAATTTTCCATATTCATATGTAAGTCCACCTTGTTGAAAAGCTAAAAATGGTTCTCTTAAAGGTGCATCGCAGCTAAGTTCTATTGAAGAGCCTTGTGTAAATGCCCCTGCTGCCATTATAACTTGGGTATCGTATCCTGGCATATCTCCTGGCAAAGGAATTGAATTTGAATCTACTGGTGATCCCATTTGTATTCCTTGACAATATTTTATTAATCTTTCTTTATCATTAAATTTTATTGTTTGCACTATATCTGTTCTTTGCTCATTATATCTAGGCTCAGTCTCGAAACCTAATTCTTCCATAACTTTGCTTGTAAGTATTGCTGTTTTTAAACTGCTAGCTACTACACTTGGTGCAAAAAATAGCCCCTGCAATATTTTTTTATTCATTCCAAGTGTTGGACCTACTTCTTTTCCTTCTCCTGGAAGGGTTAATCTTTCTGCTACTAAATTTATAAGTTCTTTTTTTCCTACTACATATGCTCCATTAGGAGATATTCCTCCTCCTAAGTTTTTTATTAATGAACCAACTAATATATCTGCTCCTAGTTCACTTGGTTCTTCCTTATTTGTAAATTCTCCATAACAATTATCTATCATAATAATTGCCGTATTATTTACTTCTCTAATCTTTTTTATTACTTTTTGTATTTTATCTAAAGTAATGCTTTTTCTTAAAGAATATCCTCTAGATCTTTGAATTTCTATCACTTTTACATTATTTTTCTCTAATCTATCTATTATTTTTTCATAGTCAAAATCATTATTTACTAGTTCTATTTGTTCATATTTTATTCCAAATGATTTTAATGAACTTGGATTCTCTTTTATACCTATTACCTCATCTAATGTATCATATGGTTTTCCGCAAATACTAAGTAATGTATCTCCTGGTCTTAATAGACCAAATAAAGTTACATTTAGTGCATGTGATGCAGATATAAATTGTCCTCTAACTAAACTATCTTCTACATTAAAAATTTCACTATATATTTTTTCAATTACTTCTCTTCCTATATCATCATAACCATAACCTGTTGTTTCATTAAAATGCATTTCTGATAAATTATTATCGTGAAATGCTTTTAATACTTTTAATGAATTATATTCATTTATTTCATCTATATTTTTATATTCTTCTTGTAAATTTTCTTCACATCTTTTTATTAATTCTATAGTATCATTACTTATTCCATATTCTTTATACATTTATATTACTCCCCTACTGTTTTACTATATACTGTTCCTGAGTTTGAATTATTAAGTTTATAATATTCTCCTAAAAAAGTTACATCCAACCATGATAATGTTATTTTTTCATCTGATACTAATTGACCTTCTGTATTTATTATTTGCCATGTTCCGTCTTTTTTTACTCCAGCAGTACTTCCATTTTGCTCAGTAACCATATCGTATGTATATTCTACAATAACATTCCCATTACTATCTACAAATCCCCATTTTCCATCTTTTTTATCAGCATAAATTTTATTATTGGGGTTTATATCCTTATATTTAATTTCTCCTCCATTAAAATTATAATATTTAACATCAGTTTCTGAATATAGTTTAATGTAATTTTCTTTTTTTGATATATATGCATTTTCTATACCTTCATGAATCTGCATGTTCTCATCTATTATATCAGTTCTATTATTTGTGCTATCTACTGCTTGAAGTGCATTTGTATCATCAATTTTTTGAATAGCATTATATTTCAAATCAATTATTACTTCATTTTCTCCTGTTATTATTCCTGTTTTACCTTCTTTTGTTACTATAAAGTAATTATTGTTAAAGTATTCTATATAAGTGTAATTTTCTTTTAATTTTTTATTTCCTGATTTATCTACAATATTATAATTATTATCTTTGTCTATAACTATTGCATAGTTGTCATTAACTTGATTATAGCTTAATATATCTGTATCTAAATTTTCACCTTTTTCATTAAAAATTACTGTATTATCACCCTTTTGTGCATTTATATATTTTCCTCCTATAATTATATTATCATAATCAATAGGAACTATATTATTACCTTCTAAATCTACTACTCCTTGTGACTTATCTTTTTGAACGATTAATAAATTGTTGTTTGAGTCAAAACTTATTTCAGTATACTTATTTTTTAATATTTCTTTTCCGTTTTTTATTACTCCATATCTACCATTATTAGCAGTTATTAAATAAATATCATCTCCTATTATTTCTGTAATACGACTTATTTCATTATATAATGGTTCTAATATTATTTTTCCTTTTCTATTTGCATATCCAAACTTATATCCATCATCTGTTTTTATTCTTAGTATAAATCCTGCATTATTATATTTTGTCTCGTCATCATAATATCCATCTGCAATTATTGATTCATATTCAGGTTTTATAATAGTAGTACCTTTTATATTTATTACTCCATATTGTCCATTTTGCTCTACTTTTAAATTTCCTTCTTTATAGTCAATATTTGTAATTGAGTTATATATATTTTCTGTTATTTTATTTCCTTCAAAATCTATTAATCCATATAAACCATTTTGTTTATATTTTAGTACAGACTTTTCATATGGAATATTACTTGATATGTTATTTATGCTTATTGCTTCTACATCTTCATAACCAGTTAATATTTCATTTTCATTATTATCTATAGCAGAATGATTTTCTCCATCATCTGATTTTATAAATACTGGTTTTGTAGGATTTGGAATATCTATCGAAACATAATTTGGCTCTATTATAATATTCCCTTCTTTATCTATTACACCATATTTTCCATTTTGCTCTAGTTTATAGTATTCAATTTGATCTTCAGATATTTGAACTAGCTCATATTCATATTTTTTATTATTTAAAAATATAAATACACTTACTGCAATTGCAATAATTAGTATTAAAACAAATATCATAATAATTACATTTTTTCTGTTCTTATGTTTCATTATATCTACTCCTTATATTATTATTTTTAATAATATAATTATATATTCGAAGTATAAATATGTCAACGAGATTCTTTGGTTTTTTGTCATAATATTTATGACTTTTCTGCTATTACACATCTTTTTTTATTATCAATATCTTTTATATATGTAATTAATGTTAACTTATTTTCATTATATTGTTTTTTTGCATATTCATATTCATTATCTATTATTATGTTTTCTTTAACTTTGTATATATATTCTTTTTCATTAATTATATATTTTATTTCATCATCTATTTTAAGTTCTTTGAGATTTGCAAAGTAATTTTTATTTTCACCTGTATTGTAGGCTTTTAGAGAGACATTTCCTTTTAAATAGTTTGATTCTTTATAATGTCCTACATTTTCTTTTATATTATTTTCTTCTTCTCCTTCTTTTATATTAGCTTCTAAATTTAGTTTTTCTATAATTATCTTCCATTTTTTTATATTTTCTAATGATATATCTTCATTACTTATATTATTTTTATCACTTATTTCATTAATAGATAAAATTTTATTATTATATAGAACATTACTCTCTTTACTTGTTTTTAAAATGATTAGATTTAAGAAATAAATTATTATTGAAAAAATTATTAAAGATATACAAAATGATATTATATTAACATTTCTTTTATTGCAGTTTATCATATAATTATGATTATATCATAATTTCTTATATAGTAAAGAAAAACTCATCGTCAAATTTTATCATTTTTCGACAATGAGTTTTCTTTTATTTTTCATTCCATTTATTTATGTCGCAATAGAATTCTACTCCATATTCATAATTCTTAACGCCATATTCGTTATTATAATTATTCATAATTGCTTTTACTAATGCTAAGCCAATACCTGTTCCTCCAGTATTTCTATTTCTTGAAGAATCTATTTTATAAAATCTACCCCAAATTTTATTTATACTGTCCTCTGGTATTTTCTCTCCCGTATTATATACATATAGTCTAATTTTTTCATTTTTCTCTTCTGTTCTTATGATTATTTTCTTTATATTATTTTTTTCTTCTGTATGTTTGATTGCATTAGTCAAATAATTATTTACAACTTGTTCTATATATTCTTGGTCAGCATATACCATTATTTTTTTACTATCATCAAATTCTACATTTATGTTTTTTTCTTTAATTACTACTGTCTGCCTTCTTAATTCTTCTTTAATTAATTCAGTCAAATCAAATGATGTATCATTAAATTTTCTTTCTTGATACTCTAATTTCATTAAGTCTAATAATCTTTTTACCATTTCATCCATTTTATTGGATTCGTCTAATATTACCTCTGCATAAAATTTTCTTGACTCTTCATCTGTATTTACGTTTTCTATTAAACCTTCTGCATATCCTTGGATTAAAGCAATAGGTGTTTTTAGTTCGTGAGATACATCTGATATAAATTGTCTTCTCATTTCATCTATTTTAGACTTTTCTTCAATATTTTGTTCTAGTTTGCTATTGTTTGATCTTAATCTTTTTATTGTCTCTTCTAGTTTATCCGACATTTCATTAATATTTCTACCTAGCATATTAATTTCATCTTCTGTATCAGATATTCTATATTTATGGCTAAAATCTAAATTAGCCATTTTTTTAGTTATACTATTTAGCTGTAAAATTGGTTTATTGAATTTACTTGCAATTATAGATGCTATAATTGCTGATATTATAACCATTAGTATTCCTATTATTATAAGTAAATTATTTGATATTTTTACTGTTTCCTTTATTGGTTGTACTTGTATTTTTATATATGTAGTATATCCATTATCTAAATATGCAGATAAAATTAAATATTTGTTAGTTCTATTTTCTTCTATAATTTGAACTACAATATTATCTCTTGTATATAAAATTTTGGATCTTGCATTAAAGTTTAGGGAATTTACATTATTTACAATTTCTAAATTACTACAATATACAACATTAAAACTCATATCAAGTATTAGTATATCAACATTATTTTTTCTTTCCTGCTCTTCTAATTCATTATTGATGTCATATTGAATTATTCCATTATAATAATCATTAAGTTTTTCGCATAAATCTGCTGCTGTATTTGTTTTTGAATATAAATAAAAACTTTCTAAAACAACATTATTTACTATAATTAAGCATAATATAATTAAAAAAATTGATATACATAGTGTCGCAAATAGTCTAAATCTTACTGATTTAAAATTTTCAAATAGTTTCATTTATTTTACCTCAAACTTATACCCTACACCTCTTATAGTTTTTATATACTTTCCTTTCTTTCCTAATTTATGTCTTATTTTCTTTATATGACTATCTATAGTTCTAGAGTCTCCATAATAATCATAATTCCATACATTATTTAGTATCTTATCTCTAGACAATGCTACATTTTCATTATCTAATAGATACTTTAATAATTCATATTCTCTTAAACTTAATTCTATATTCTTTCCGTCTACTGTTACAGTTCTTCCTTCTGTATCTATTTCTATTCCATCATAACTTTTTTTCTCTTTTTGTTTTTCTGTAGTTCTATTTATAATTGATTTTATTCTTGCTATTAAAATTTTAGGACTAAATGGTTTTGATATATATTCATCAACTCCAAGTTCAAAACCAAATAATTCATCTTGTTCCTCTCCTCTTGCAGTAAGCATAATTACTGGTACTTTTGATTCTTGTCTAATTTGTCTTAAAACTGACCATCCATCTAACTTTGGCATCATGACATCTAGTAAAACTAAATTTATTTTTTCTTTGTTTTCTTCAAATACATTTAAAGCTACCTCTCCATCTTCTGCTTCTAATACTTTATAATCTTCTTTTACTAGGAAATCTTTGACTAGTTTTCTCATTCTATATTCATCATCAACTACTAAAATTGTAATATCTTCCATATCTAATTTTCCTTTCATCTAAATTTCCTATTTATTTTATCACTATATTATGTCTATTTCGTGAATTATTTTGGGGATTTTGTTACTTTTGACTGTTTTTTTACTCCTATTTCTTTTAACTTTTCTTTTTTCTCTTTAGCAGATTCTATATCCTTAATATATATATTTTGTCCTGGATAAGCTAATTTTACATCTTGCGTTTCTAAAATGTTTAATATCGTTAAATTTAATTTGTTACAAAATTTTTGATATTCTGCGTAATTTACTATATGTGTTTCTAAATAAATATATATATTTATCCCATCTGCCCCAATTGTATTAAAATATACATTTACAGATTCTTTTATAACGTCTTTATTATATTTTAGTATAAATCTAATTCTATTAATAACTTTTTCTACTGTAATTTCTTCTGTCTCTAATGGTAGTTTAAGATTTGTTTTATATATTCTTTTTTCAATAACACTCCAATTTATAATATTTTGTGTACTTATATTTGAGTTTTGTAATGTGATAATAGTATCATCTGCAGCTTTTATTTTTGTACTTCTAAAAGAAATCTCTTGTACAGAACCAGATATTGTAGTAGTTCCAGTTCCTATTTCAACCCAATCTCCTATTGCAAATGGTTTATCCCAAAAAATTGCAAGTCCTGAGAACATATCTCTTACAGCATCTTGAGCAGCTAAAGCTATAATTGCTGTACTTAGTCCAAGTCCAGTTAAAACTACTCCTAAATCATATCCAAATTCTTTAAGTGATAAGTAACCTGCAATTATATATA
Organism: uncultured Clostridia bacterium; assembly: GCA_944390305.1. Classification (GTDB taxonomy): domain Bacteria; phylum Bacillota; class Clostridia; order TANB77; family CAG-508; genus CAG-793. Next base: position 2,139 of record CALXPX010000025.1, on the reverse strand, counting down.
CAACTATTTTTATAATTTTATTTACAATATTAATTACAGGATCATTGGCTTTATCTTTAAATCTAGATTTAAAGATTTTTCCTTTAACAATTATATCTATAACAGTTTTAGAAACGATCCAAATAATTGCTACTTTATATACCTTTTGTATAAATGTTTCTATATCTGAATTAAATTCCATAATCATTAAAGATAAAAATATACCAGTTGCTATAAAAAATCTTTTTAGATTATTATATGCAATTCCTTCTTTTATCTCTTTTTTACTTTTTTTAAAATTAACAATTTTTGCAATTAGTAAACTTATGAAAGGACTTATAATTACAGTTAGAATTATTAATACAATAGCTATCATTATATTAATAATTTGGCTAATCTCTATATTTTGTATCCACTGAATTAATTCATCAATTTTATTCATCTTTATCCTCCCATTTTTTATTACAGATATTATATAATATTTTTTTTAATTTTTCATCTATTTTTATAAAAATAATGTTATAATATTTTCAGGTGATTTTATGAAAGAAACAAATGATACTATGATGCAATATTTTGAATGGTATTTGCCTAATGATTGCATGCTTTGGAAAAATGTATCTAATATGGGACCTACTTTTAAAAAATTAGGTATAAATTCGATATGGCTTCCTCCTGCATGTAAATCTTCTGGCGGAATTAATGATACTGGTTATGGTGTTTATGATTTATATGATTTAGGTGAATTTAATCAAAAAGGTACTATTAGGACTAAATATGGTACAAAAGATGAATATATTACAGCTATTAAGTCTCTTCAAAAGTCTGGAATAAAGGTTTTAGCAGATATTGTACTTAATCATAGATTTGGTGCAGATGAAAAAGAGGAAATTATAGCTTATAAGGTTAATCCAAATAATAGAAATGAAGTTATAGGTACTTATAAAACTATAGATGCTTGGACTAAATTCAAATTTGATGGTAGAAATAATAAATATTCATCTTTTAAATTAGATTGGTCTTGTTTTAATGGTATAGATTATGATGATAAACAAAAGGAAAATGGTATATTTAGATTTTATGGTAAAAATTGGAGTAATGACGTTGATAAAGAGCTTGGTAATTATGATTATTTAATGGGTTGTGATGTTGATTTTAATAATATAGATGTAGTTAATGAATTAAATTTATGGGGTAAATGGTTTTTAAATGAGACTAATGTTGATGGATTTAGACTAGATGCTATTAAACATATTAGATCTTCATTTTATAAAAGATGGTTACATGATATAAAAGAGGAAACTAATAAAGAATTATTTACAGTCGGAGAGTATTTTAGTTGCAATGTTAATTCTTTAATAGATTATTTAAATGATAATGATGAAATCGATACATTATTTGATGTTCCTTTGCACGATCATTTTAAAATTGCATCAGAGAGTTTTGGACATTATGATATGAGAAAAATTTTTGAAGATACTTTAGTTGATAAAAGACCTTCTAAAGCGGTTACCTTTGTAGATAATCATGATACTGAACCTGGGCAAAGTTTAGAATCATGGGTAAAAGATTGGTTTAAACCCCTTGCGTATGCTATGATTTTATTAAGATTAGATGGTATTCCTTGTATATTCTATGGTGATTATTATGGTATTCCTTATAAAAACTTTCCCCCAATGAAGGATTTTTTAGATATTTTGTTATTAGCTAGAAAATATTTAGCTTATGGCAGGCAGAAAGATTATTTAGATAATGAAAATATTATTGGATGGATTAGAGAAGGTGACTATTATCATCAAGACTCTGGTATGGCTGTTATTTTAAGTGATGGAAATGGTGGATGTAAAGCTATGAATGTAGGTAAAAATTTGGCTAATACTATTTTATATGATTGTACTGGAAATATAAAAGAGACAGTATATGTAGATAATGAAGGTAATGGAATTTTTTATGTTAATGGTGGTAGTGTATCTGTATGGATAAAGAAAGATAATATGTATAATTTATAAAAAGAAGAGATAAACTCTTCTTTTATATATTCATTTAATTGAGACTATCGTAAAAGTTGTGTAAATCGGATTTTCTTCCGATTGATAACTTGAAAAATTAATATTTAGATATTTACTTTTATTTTAATAATAGTTTTCTAAAAAATCAATC